>JAYUQF010000281.1:0-11581 GCA_043756885.1 Pseudomonadota bacterium | reverse complement strand
GGCCGACTACACGCGCAACTGCAGGGGCTTTTTTTGATGTGGGTTTATAAAGAAATCCGAACGCTGGGTGACTATGTCAGCTATTACGGGCACCAGGCCGATGATCGCCCCGCGCTGGTGTATGCGGGTCACATCACGAGCTATCGCGAGCTCGATCTGCAAACTGCGCGCCTCGCCCACGGTCTGCTCGCAGCCGGCCTCAGCACTGGCGATCGAGTGGTATATCTGGGCAAAAACTCCGACGATTTTTTTCTGGCCCTGTTCGGCACGGCCAAGAGCGGTGCGTGTTTCTGCCCCCTGAACTGGCGGCTCTCGGAACCCGAGTTGTGCCGGGTGCTGAGCGATACAAATGCGCAGCTGGCGTTTGTAGAGCCAGAATTTGCAACGCTCTGGGCTGCGATGATCAAGGCCACCGGCCTGAACATTCCCATGCAGGAAGTTGACCGTGCCCGTGGCGAGCATGACCCGCTGCGCCGTTGGCTGCAAAACTTTCCCGCGAGCGACTTGCCCCCCGTACCGATGGAATCTGGCGCCATACAACTCTACACCTCGGGTACCACGGGCGATCCCAAGGGCGTGGTCATCACCCACGATAATTTCAACCACATGCGTTTATGCGAGCACTTCGAGCCGGCCTTCGCATGGCGGCCGGAAGATCGTTTTCTGGTCGCGCTGCCAAACTTCCATTTGCTCGCCATCGGCTTGTCTTTGCAATCGATGTACAACGGTATGGCGGTGCTGGTTGAACGACAGTTTGAGCCCGGTGCGGCCCTGCAATCGATAAGCAGCTTAAAGCCCAGCATCACCGCCTTCGCACCGGCCATGATCCAGATGCTGCTTGATCATCCGCGCGCGGCGAGAACGGATTTTTCGTCCCTGCGCCTGGTGATGTACGCCGGCTCGCCGATCGCACTGGGCCTCATCAAACGTGCGCTGTTAGCCATGCCTTGCCAGTTCATGCAGTTTTATGGCGCCACTGAAACCTCTGGTGCCGTGACCCTGTTGCGTCCCACTGAACACAACCTCGAACGGGAAGACAAACTGAAGGCCTGCGGGCGCCCGCTGCCCTTGATCGACCTGCGCATCGTGGACGAAGCGGGGCAAGACGTCGCCGCCGGTGTGCCGGGCGAGCTGTGGATACGCTCACCGTCATTGGCCAGTGGTTATTGGAAAAAACCAGAGGTTAGTGCTGAGGTTTTTGCACAGGGCTGGTATAAAAGCGGCGACATCGCGATCTGCGATGAAGAAGGGCTTTATTACATCCATGACCGGCTGAAAGACATGATCGTCTCGGGGGGCGAAAACATCTATTCAACAGAAATTGAATCGGTACTTTCAACCCATCCAGCCGTAAGTGTTGTTGCCGTGATCGGCGTGCCAGACGCGCGCTGGGGCGAAGCGGTCAAGGCCTGCGTCGTATTAATAAACGACGCACAAGTGAGTGCTGAGGACTTGCTCGCACACTGCCGCGCGCGGCTGGCCAGCTACAAGTTACCCAAGAGCTTCGAGTTTTATCCCGCCTTCCCCATGACCGGTAGTGGCAAGGTAGCAAAACGGGAATTGCGCGCACCCTTCTGGGCGGGCCAGGATCGCGCCATCGGCTGATAACAAGCAAGTTGAGAAAACCCGTAGGTGCGAATTTATTATTTATTCGCACATTCAATACCAGTGCACGCTATCGGGTTGCGCTATTGGTTGGGCTGCGTGACTGCTGTTAGAGAAGTTGCGCGGTCATCGTTAGCCAAATCCAACTAGAGATCTCTCAATGAAGCAGCAGCACGCAGCGCAAACCGGTGAAATCCGCGCCGGATGGTTCTTGATCCTCAGCGCCTGTGCCGGCGTGGCCTGCTGTTCGATCACCCTGCCTTACTATTCAATTGGCATGTTAATGGGGCCGGTAACCGCAAGCTTTGGCTTCAGTCGCGCAGAATTTCAAGGTGCATTGGTCTTAAGTTCCGGCCTCGGCGCGTTAACCGCGCCGCTAGTGGGATGGTTATGCGATCGTTATGGACCGCGCAAAGTGGCCTTGCCCGGTTTATTCGGTCTCAGCCTGGCGTTTTTTGCGGCCAGTCGTATGAATGGCGAGTTGTGGATGCTCTATGCAACCTACGCGGCGATGGCGCTATTGGGTGCGGGCACCGTACCCGTCACCTGGACACGCAGCATCGCGCTCAGCTTCGAGGCCCGACGTGGTTTGGCTCTTGGTCTGACTTTGACTGGCACGGGCATCGCCGGTGTACTGTTACCGCACTACACAGTTTGGGCGATCGAACACTTTGGTTGGCGCGGTGCGTATATCGCCGTGGGGCTGCTGCCTGTGTTTTTGGCTGGGCCACTGGTGTACTGGGGCTTTCACACCCGCACGCCGCGCGCTGCCACCACAGATGCCTATCTAGCGCGTTATGGCCTGACCCTGGCGCAGGTGCTGCGCGGACGCCGTTTCTGGATCCTGTTGTTCTCGGTAGTAGCGGCTTATCTCGGTATCTCGGGCATCGGCGCCAATCTGTTTGCGTCCTTGACAGATCGCGGTCTATCACCGTCTCAAGCCGCAACGATACAAGGCATCATGGGCGCCGCGATCATCATAGGCCGTATCGGCGTTGGTCATCTGGTCGATCGCCACTGGGCACCGGGTGTCGCGGCCGTTGTGCTGTCGCTGCCGATGTTCGGCAGCTTGCTGTTGTACGGTAATCCTCCCTACTGGACGACGGTTTTGGCTGTCATCCTGATCGGCCTCGCAGCAGGCGCCGAACTCGACCTGATGTCATTTCTGGCCGCGCGCTATTTTGGTGTATTGCACTATTCCAAGATCTACTCGCTGCTCTATAGCGGGCTTGCGATCTGTGGCGGCTCGGCACCCATGCTGTTTGCCCATCTCTACGATCTGAACGGCAGTTACGCGCAGAGCTTTTTGATGGGGGGTGCGTTTTTTCTCATCAGTGCCTTGCTGATGTTGCTGTTAGGGCGTTACCCCAGTCCGACAGAATTAGGTGCAAGTGTGGCGGCGCGGTAAATCGCATTAGTGCGGCGACGGGCGCCGGCCCTCTTCCCCTGGAGAGGGCCGGGGTGAGGAGCAAACTCAGTCCACCCTCATGCTCACGCTACTTAAAATACTTCATGAAGTCCGGATCACGTTTTTCATTCAGCGCCTTCACACCTTCCTGCGACTCCTCGGTAAAGTAATACAGGCGCAGCGCCTGCATCGCCAGTTGGCCCATGCCACGGATGGACTCGGTGTCGGCATTAAAACTTTTTTTGGCCAGCGCGATGGCGGTCGGGCTGCGCATATTCAGCTCGTCACACCAGCGCATTACTTCAGCATCCAGTTCAGCGTCTGGCACCACGGCATTGATGAGCCCCATGTCCAAGGCTTCTTTGGCGTTGTAGCGCTTGCACATATACCACATCTCACGGGCCTTCTTTTCGCCCACTACACGCGCCAGATAGGCGGTGCCAAAACCCGGATCAACTGAACCCATCTTAGGGCCTACCTGGCCGAAGATGGCGTTGTCCGATGCGATGGTCATATCACATAAAGTGCACAGCACATTGCCGCCACCGATGGCATAACCACGCACCTTGGCAATCACGGGTTTGGGGATGTCGCGGATCACCGAATGCAACTCCTCGGCCGGCATGCCAACCGCACCGCGTGCATCATTGTTGCCGTACTGCCCGCCGCTATGATCGGATTGGTCCCCACCGGTGCAGAACGCCTTGTTACCGGCGCCAGTGAAGACCACCGAGCCAATATCGCGATTCCAACCGGCCTGCTGAAAGGCATCGATCAACTCAACCACTGTCCGCGGCCGAAAGGCGTTGTACTTGGTTGGACGATTAATGGTGATGATGGCCGTGCGGCCTATGGTCTCGTAGAGAACGTCTTCGTAGTCACTCATATTTAGTTCCTTGCTGAAGGTTGAAACAAACTTAGCCGATCATCGAATAGCCACCGCTCACACTCAAGACTTGGCCGGTGACATGGCCGGCGGCGTCGGAAGCGAGAAATACCACGGCATTGGCAACGTCATCGGGACGGCCGATCTTTTTCAAGGGCAGGCTTTTTGCAATCTGTGCGAGCTGCTCGGCGGTGAACATGCTGTCCTTGTTAACCCACATACTGTTGGCGCCCACTTCGGCGCTCTGCTCAGGGATAGTCACACCGGGACACACCACGTTGCAGCGAATACCGTTGCGGCCATTTTCCTTGGCGATGGTTTTCATAAAGCTGTTCACAGCCGCTTTCATGCCGCCATAAACCGCTTCGCGTGGTTCACCCTGGCGACTGGCATCGGAACTGATACTGACAATTGCACCCTTGTTTTGCGGTGCCATAATCGCCAGCGCAGTCTGCGTGCAATTAAGCATACCGACAAAATTGATTTGGATGATCTTGGACCATAGCTCAGGCGTGGTCTGTGTAAAAAACATAAGCTGGTCCCAGCCGACATTGTTCACCAGCACGTCGAGGGCGCCGTAGGCCTCGGTGGTTTGTTTGAACATGGCCTGCACCTGATCGAGCGCGGTGACGTCGCACTGGGTGACCTGCACCGCGGCGGCACCCGCCTTGCGCGCTTCTTCGGCAACCGCGTTGGCTTGTGCAACGTCGATATCGCCAATGGTGATCTTCGCGCCTTCACGCGCAAAGCCGAGCACAATGGCGCGACCGATATTGGATCCACCACCGGTGACGATAACAACTTTGTTTTTGAGTCCGAGATCCATGAACGCTCTCCTGAACGGCTTTAATTGACTGGTTGGGCAAGGTCTGGGGCGCTGGCCACTGCCCGACCCTGAGCAATACAATTTATTGGCAACTACGTGGCCACGGGTGTTTCAGATGGCGCGGCTGATCAGCTCTTTCATAACCTCCGATGAGCCGCCGTAAACCCGCTGCACACGGGCATCTTTCCACAGGCGCGCAATCTCGTATTCATTCATATAGCCATACCCCCCAAACAACTGCACGCAGGCGTCGGTCACCTGGCAGCGCAGTTCGGTGTGGAAAAGCTTGGCTGATGCGGCCTGGTCAGTGCTGAAATTTTTTGCTACCAGGGCGATCATGCATGCATCCAGGTGCGCCCACCCCACTTGCAGCTGCGTGCGTAGATCGGCCAGCACAAAACGGGTGTTCTGAAATTCCATCAACGAATGACCAAAGGCCTGCCGCTGTTTTACGTAGTCGACCGTGATGTCATAAGCGCGTTGCGCAGCGGAATGGGCAGAAACCGCTATCGACATTCGTTCCTGCGGCAACTCCTGCATCATGTACACGAAGCCTTGATTTTCTGCGCCGAGCAGATAGTTGGCCGGCACCAGCAGATCGTCGAAAAAGATCTCGGCAACATCGGAAGAGGCCTGGCCCACTTTGTCGAGTTTGCGGCCGAGCTTGAAGCCCGGCCGGTTGGTCTCGCAGAAAAACAAAGAAATGCTCTTGGCGCCGGGTTGTGCACCGGTGCGTACGGCAATGATGGCGATGTCGGCCGTAACACCATTGGTAATAAAAGTTTTCGAGCCATTAATACGGTAGTGGTCACCTTCCCGCACAGCGGTGCTGCGTATCGCTTTTAAGTCACTGCCGCCGCCGGGCTCCGTCATGCAGATGCAAGCGATTGCCGTGCCGTCGATCATGCGTGGGATCCAGGTCTGACGCAGGTCTTGCGTGGCGTATTTCAAGAGGTAATGCGCAACGATATCGGAATGCACACCAAAGGCCGGTGTAGCTGAGCCGGTATAGGAGGTTTCTTCCAATACAATGGCGTTGGCGCGGAAATCGAGGCCGGCACCCCCATAGGCCTCGGGCATATCCGGACATAACACCCCCTGCTCACCACAGGCCTGCCAGAAGTGTTTGTCGACCTGGCCTTGTGCTTCCCAGCGGCTGATATTCGGCGTCAGCTCGGCGGCAAAAAAACGGCGCACAGCCGCGCGAAATTGATGATGCTCTGCGTCGAACAGGGTGCGCGCCAACATCGTGCTCATCCTCAATAGCTCTTCGGCAGATCCAGCACCTTCTCGGCGATGAAACACTTGATCAGTTGCTCAGTGACCGGTGCGATACGGTTGATAGTGACTTCGCGCAGCAGTCTTTCCACGTGATATTCCTTGGCGTAACCAAAACCGCCGTGGGTGAGTACCGCTTGCAGACAGGCCTCGTGACCGGCTTTGGCACCGAGATATTTGCAGGCGTTGGCTTCGGCCCCACAGGGGCGATCGTTGTCGTAGAGCCAAGCGGCCTTCATCGCCATGTTGTAAGCGGCTTCAAGATTCATCCAGTTTTCCGCGAGCGGATGCTGAATGCCTTGATTCATGCCAATGGGGCGATCGAATACCACCCGTTCGTTGGCGTAGCGGGCGGCGCGACGCAAGGCGTCCTGGCCGATGCCAATCGACTCGATGCCAACCAGGATCCGTTCCGGATTCAGGCTATGCAGGATGTAGCTGAAGCCTTTGCCTTCTTCGCCGATTAAATCTTCATCAGGAATAAACAGGCCATCGATAAACACGGCGTTTGAATCAACTGCTTTGCGGCCCATCTTGGGAATGCGTTTGATTTCAATCTTGCTGCGATCAACATCGGTGTAAAAAACGCTGATGCCATCGGTCGGCCGTTTGCAGTCTTCGAAGCGCGTGGTGCGCGCGAGCAACATGATCTTGCTCGCTACCTGGCCGGTTGAGGTCCAGACTTTCTGGCCGTTAACGAGGTAACCACCGTCAACCTTCTGTGCAAAGGTTTTAATACGCGTGGTATTCAAGCCGGCATCGGGTTCAGTGACGCCGAAGCAGCACTTGTCTTCGCCTGCCACCAAGCGCGGCACCCAGCGTCGCTTCTGGTCGTCGGTACCGAACACCACGATAGGATGGGGCCCGAACAAATTGATGTGGACGGTTGAGGCCGCCGCCACACCACCACCGTGGCTCACAACTTCGTGCATCATGATCGACGCTTCGGTCACGCCTAAGCCGGCGCCACCGTATTCTTCCGGCATGGTGATCCCCAGCCAGCCAGCTTCGGCCATGGCGCTATGGAAGGCATGGGGAAATTCACCATCTTCGTCACGGTCGAGCCAATAGTCCGCATCAAAACGGCTGGCTACGGCGCGCACCGCGTCGCGTATCGCGCGCTGCTGATCGGTCAAATCGAAATCCACGAAAATCTCCTTCAACGAGGGACAGGGAGCGACAGCATAACGTCTGACTGGGGGGCTTGCGGAAGCCTTGACGATTAGATTCGCCTGCGTATAGTAAGCATGCGTATTAAATCGGTCAAAGGCTACGCGCTCGCTTATGATTCGCGTCGATAAACTCCACGCCGTTGCCAGGGAACTGGCCACTGAAGATCTCGAAGCCGGAGGCCCGATGGCGCGCGATGACAACAAATCAAGTGACGACGAAGCGAGCGACGAGGACTGGGCCATCCGCCTGGGCTTTTACATCCATGACACCTCTCGCCTGCGCCGCATCATTTATAACGCCGCGTTAAAACCGGCCGGTGTAACCCGATCCCAGGCTTGGGTGCTGGCCTACCTGTCGCGCAAAGACGGCATGGCGCAATCGGACCTTGCCGGCCAACTTGATCTAGGCAAGGTCGCGCTTGGCGGTCTGGTCGACCGCCTGGAAGCAGTTGAACTGGTCGAACGTCGTGCTGACACTCACGACCGCCGCGTCAAACGCATTTTTCTAACCGCAGCGGGGCGCAAAGTGGTGAATAAGATGCGTGCAATTTCAGGCCCGACCAATGCCCAAATCCTGGCGAACATCCCCGCCGAGGATGTGTGCGCTACGGCCCGCACCTTGCGCGCGATTAAAGACAACCTGCTGAAAATGACCAGCGGCAAAAGCAGCGAATGAACAATGACCCGAATTGATATAACCAGCATGCTGAACATTATGCAGCAGGCTTGCGCGTCACAATCTGCCCCGGAACGTAACACGTCGAGCAATCGACCATGATTGAACGCAAGCTGTTTTGTTCCGATCACGACATTTTCCGCGACGCGGTCAGGAAATTCATCGCTAAAGAAATCACACCGTTCCACGCGCAATGGGAAGAAGACGGCATCGTGCCGCGGGCACTGTGGCACAAGGCTGGCGCCGCTGGCATGTTGTGCTGCGCCGTGCCGGAAGCCTTTGGCGGTGCGGGTGCCGACTGGCTCTACGATGTAGTGGTGTTCGAAGAAATGGCCCGCGCCGGTGCCACCGGCCCGGGATTCATGATCCACACCGATCTGGTCGCCACGTATCTCAGTACCTTCGGCAGCGAAGCGCAGAAATTAAAGTGGCTGCCCAAGATGGTCAGCGGCGAAGTCATCGGCTCGCTCGGCATGACCGAGCCCCACGCCGGCTCAGATCTCAAGAACATCCGCACGCGGGCCGTGCGCGATGGTGACGACTATGTCATCAACGGCCAGAAGGTTTTTATCTCCAACGGCCAGTTGTGCGATCTGATCGTGCTCGCCACCAAAACCGACGGTGATGCCGGCGCCAAGGGCATCACGCTTTTCCTCGTTGAAGGCGACCGTGCCGGGTTCACGCGCGGGCGCAATCTCGCCAAACTGGGCATGAAAGCGCAGGACACCTCGGAACTGTTTTTCGAGAACGTGCGGGTGCCGGCGACCAATATGTTGGGCAAAGAAGGCCAAGGGTTTGCCATCATGATGACCAAGCTCGCGCAGGAGCGGCTGGCCCAAGCCATCCGCAGTGCGACGGTCATCGAGACCGTCATTGATTGGACAGTGGAATACACCGCCCAGCGCGAAGCATTCGGTCAAACCATTGCAGATTTCCAGAATACCCAGTTCAAACTTGCAGAGCTGAAAGTTGAAGCCACCGCAGGGCGCGTACTCACCGATCGTTGCATGGAGTTGTTCATCGCCGGCAAACTCGATGCCATCGACGCAGCCGTGGCCAAAACCTTTTTATCCAACCTGCATTGCAAAACCGTCGACGAATGCCTGCAGCTGTTTGGCGGTTGGGGATATATGTGGGAATTCCCGATTTGTCGCGCTTACGCTGATGCGCGGGTCGTGAAGATCGCCGGCGGCTCGATCGAAGTCATGAAATACCTGATCGGCCGCGACATGTTCAAAAACCATAAGCTCGGCAAGCGCACACCACCGGCATAAGCCTGCGCTGACTGTGCCGCGCGAAGCTTACCCAATCATTTTTGCCACGAGAAGCAACAGCCATGGCCAATGCTCCGACAACAACGCCTGACATCAATCTGAGCTCGCTCGAATTTTGGGCCCTGCCCTATGAAATACGCGAACGGGCCTTCAAATGGCTGCGCGACAATAAACCGGTATCGTGGCACCCGGCGCCCGCGCCACTGGCGCCGGGATTGGAGAACAGCAAAGGTTATTGGGCTATTACACGCTTTGATCACATCAAAGAACTGTCGCGTAACGACGCCATATTCTCCTCGGCCGAAGGTGTGTTCCTCGACGACTTTCCGCAGCTTGAGACCATCTTGTCCTTTATCGTGATGGACGACCCGCGCCATAAGGCGCTGCGTAATATCGTCCAGCACGCGTTCAGCCCACGCAATATTCGCCGCATGGAACAGCAGATCGGTGAGATGACCGAGCGTGTGATCAGCGAAGTTGCGCCGCTGGGCACGGGCAATCTGTGTGAGTTGGTGTTTAAACAACTGCCGGGCCTGGTTTTTGCCGGCGTGTTTGTTGGCATCAGCGACCCGCACAAGCGCGAGGTGTTGATCGAAGCTGCAGAACAACTCGGCAGTTGGGCCGATCCCAGCTACGCCCACATCGGCTCACCGCTCGCGGTGTTCCAGGACGCCGCACAGAAGATTATGGCGATTGCCTATGCCGAAGCCGAACGCTGCCGCCGCGCGCCCGACGACAATCTCATGACTTGGGTAGTGCAGGCCGACCACGAAGGCCAGCGCATGACCCAGGAAGAGCTCGGCGCGTTTTTTACCCTGCTGGTCGGTGCTGCTAATGACACCTCACGCCACGCCATGGCCCACGCGGTATTAGATCTGCAAAACCATCCCGAACAAAAAGCCTGGCTGCTGGCCGACTTCGAAGGGCGTATTGATTTTGCTGTCGAAGAGATCCTGCGCTGGTCACCGCCGCTCATGCATTTCCGGCGCACCGCACTTAAAGATTTTGAACTCGATGGCGTCACGATCAAAGCGGGTGATAAGTGCGTGCTGTGGTACTGCTCGGGCAATCGTGATCAACGTGCCGTGTCCGATCCGGACACCTTCGATTTGAGCCGCACACCCAATCGACACTTAAGCTTTGGTTACGGCCCGCACTTCTGTATGGGCGCATCGCTGGGACGCCAGATGGTGAAGTCGAGTCTGCGTGAGTTCAAAAAACGCATGCCCGATCTCGTGGTCGGCGAACCCAAAATGCTGCTCTCCAACTTCATGAATGGGGTGCTCTCACTCGAAGGGCGCTGGACGCCGTCGACATAAACACGCCGTATTACTGACGGCGTGCGATGTCGATGGATTGGCAACGGGCACGACAGTTGACCTGACAGCGGCCGACCCGTGGTGGTGGGTCTGACGAGTGCTCCGGGAGTTTTCCATGCAATCAGGATTGTGCACCACACCCTCACGATTGCCGTTTGTGGTGAGCCGACAGCCGACGCTGCCATGGCCGATATCACGCGTCTCGAAGCACGCTATTCACGGTTCCGCGATAACAGCTTTTTGTCAGACATCAATCGTGTGGCGGCCCGCGGCGGCAGCATCACGGTTGATGAAGAAACTGCCGGTCTGCTGGACTACGCCGCCATCTGTTACGCCGAGAGCGGCGGTTTATTCGATGTCACTTCGGGTATCCTGCGCAGCGCCTGGCGTTTCGCGCAGGGTGAACAGCCAGGCCCCGGATACATCGCCGCCCTGCGCGCGCACATCGGCTGGCATCGTTTGTCTTGGCCGGCAGCACCGCGACGATTGCGATGTTAAAGGAAGAACAAGGCCCGGCGTGGCTGGCTGAACTCGGTCTGCGCCACCGCTGGATTGATGTGCAGGGCGGCGGTGGTGGCGACTTATGGTGAGCGCGTCAGATTATTGAATACTGCGCCCGGTGACGCCGTGACTGCCGGCCTTGCCATCAACATGTTCAATGAAGTAGTCCAGAAATAAACGGGTCTTGGCGGCCAGGAACTGGCGACTGCTGTAGAGCGCGGTGACTGGCAAGGACATCGCGATGCTGTTCTCAAAGGTGATTTCGGTCAGTTCGTCGCGCGCCAGTTCGTCGACCACGGCGTACCGTGGTACATAGGCCAGGCCGAGGCCAGCGACGGCCGCTTCAATCACCGCAGCAGTACTGGGCGAAGCAAAATTGCCATTGACCGGCTGTGTCAGCACACCGTCGTCAGCGATAAAACTCCAGCGCTCGTAAGCGTCCATCGATTCATCAAGGATGCAATTGTAGTCAGCGAGATCCCGCACGGCCTGCGGCCTGCCGCTGGATTCGAGAAACGCCGGCGCGGCACACAACATGTAAGGTGCGCTGCCCACTTGTTTGCCCACCAGGGAACTGTCTTTCAAAGCGCCGATACGGAAAATCAAATCCAGCCGCGACGCCACCACATCCGGCTC
>JAYUQF010000280.1:0-4069 GCA_043756885.1 Pseudomonadota bacterium | reverse complement strand
AGTGCCGCCGGAAGAGGTGGTCACGCCCGGTATCTTCGTCACGCGTATGGTGGAAATAGGAGAGCGATGATGGTGCAAGCACTTTCTTCGGAAGATATTGCGCGTCGTGTGGCGCGCGACATTCCTAACGGCGCCTACGTGAACCTCGGTATCGGTATGCCGATGCTGGTTGCCGATTACCCGGTGCCCGATCGCGAGTTTGTGCTGCATTCTGAAAACGGTTTACTGGGCATGGGCCCAGCGCCGACCAAGGGTGATGAAGACACTGATTTAATCAATGCCGGCAAGCAGCCCGTCACCATTCTTCCGGGCGGGTCTTATTTTCACCATGCCGATTCTTTCGCCATGATTCGCGGCGGACATATCGACATTTCTATTCTGGGTGCCTATCAAGTGGCGGCCAATGGCGATCTTGCCAATTGGGCACTGCCCGGCCCCAAGCCCCCTGCGGTGGGTGGTGCGATGGACTTGGTTGCCGGTGCGCGTCGGGTGTGGGTGATGCTCTCAACCCATGTCGCAAAGGATGGCGCGCATAAAATTGTTCAGCAGTGCGACTTACCGCTGACGGGACTGCGCTGTGTGGATCGCGTGTATTCCGATCTCTGCGTCATCGACATCACAGCCGATGGTTTGCTGGTGACCGATATGATTGCGAGCTTGAGTGCTGCTGAACTGCAGAGCAAAACCGGCGCACCACTGCGCTTTGCGTCCACGTGTCGGGCTTTGCTGGCCGCTCAAGCGGCTTGAAGCGCGCCGTGATTCGCGCCTTTGCGCCGGTACCGAATAGCGTCTACCCGGCTAATGCCACAGCGGCCTATCGTTCCAGCGCAAAACGTGCGCCGCAACAGCCCTTGGTCACGATCCCCCATACCGCTTCGGAACTTCAAGGCCCGCGTTTTAATCGGCCGATGACAAGCGGCGCATCCGCCGATTTGACACGTCCCAGCGAAACCACGGGCGAAGCGCTGGGCCAGCGCATCATCGTGCATGGGCGTGTGAGCGATGAACACGGTCGCCCGGAGCGTTATGCACTGATCGAAGTGTGGCAAGCCAATGCCGCCGGTCGTTATCTGCACGACGGCGACCGTCACGACGCGCCACTTGATCCCAACTTTACCGGCGCCGGTGTTGTTGTTACCGATGACGATGGGCGCTATCAATTCCTCACCATCGAGCCGGGCATCTATCCCTGGGGCAATCATTACAACGCGTGGCGGCCCAAACATATTCACTTTTCTCTGTTTGGCTCGGCCTGGGCCACGCGCTTGGTGACGCAGATGTATTTTCCGGGCGACCCAACTTTGCCACTCGATCCAATCTTCATGGCCATCGCCGACAGTCAGGCACGAGCGCGGCTGGTGTCGTGTTTTGATCTAGAGCGCAGCCAGCCCGATTACGCCCTGGCTTTTCGTTTTGATATCGTCCTGCGCGGCGCACTCGAAACGCCCTGGGAGCAGGGCCAGTGAGCGGGCTGACACCCTCGCAAACGGTCGGGCCGTTTTTCCGTATCGGATTGTTTTGGCCTGCTGGCGGGTGTGTCGCCACAAATGCCGAACCGCGAATTACGCTGCGCGGCCGGCTGCTTGATGGCGATGGTGTGCCGGTACCCGATGCATTGATCGAAATCTGGCAGGCCGACGGGCAAGGTGATTACCACGCCGCGCGCGAGCACGGTTTTTGCGGCGCAGGACGCTGCGCCGTTGATGATCACGGTGTGTTCCGTTTCGAGACCGCAAAACCTGGCCGTGTAGCGTTGCCCGATGGGCGTTTGCAGGCGCCCCATATCAACCTGCTGGTGCTGGCACGCGGGCTGTTGCAGCATCTTTATACCCGTGTCTATTTTGCCGCAGACGCCGCAAGCCACGATGACGATGTGGTGCTGATTTGTGTGCCACCCGCGCGCCGCGCGACCTTGATTGCCAAGGCTGTTGGCAATGATCACGTCTTCGATATTCACTTGCAGGGTGAACTCGAAACGGTGTTTTTCGAACTCTGACCATGGGCCATAACCAACAGGTGCAGGTCGGCATCATCGGTGCCGGACCGGCCGGCCTCATGCTGGGCTGGTTGCTGGCCCGCGCTGGCGTAAGTTTTGTGATTGTTGAACGGCAAACACGCCACTACGTCGAAGCACGTATCCGCGCCGGGGTGTTGGAACAGGGCGCGGTTGATTTGTTGACCGCCCATGGACTGGGCGAGCGTGTGCTGCGCGAAGGCCTGATCCACGACGGCATCGAGCTGGCCTGTGATGGCGCACGTCTGCGCGTGGATTTTCAGGCGCTGACCGGTAAAGCCGTGACGGTTTATGGTCAGACCGAGATCACCCGCGATCTGAATCAGGCCCACGCCAGTATCGGCAGTCACATTGTTTACGAAGCGAGCGATGTGCAACTCAGCAGTCTGGACGCTGCCCGCCCTCAATTGCACTGCACACACGGCGGTGAAGCGCAGGTATTCAGCTGTGACTTCATCGCCGGCTGTGACGGATTTCACGGTGTGTCCCGCGCCGCTATCACCAACCTGCACGAGTATGAACGCACCTATCCCGTGGGCTGGCTGGGGGTGTTGTGCGACACACCGCCGGTCGCGGAAGAATTGATCTACGCCAGCCATGCGCGTGGTTTTGCACTATGCAGCATGCGCTCACCCACCCGCAGTCGTTATTACGTGCAGGTCGGGCTGGATGAAAACCTTGCCGATTGGCCTGACCAGCGCTTCTGGGATGAATTACGCGCACGGTTACCCGCCGAGGTCGCCGTGCAACTGGTGAGCGGGCCAGCACTTGAAAAGAGCATTGCACCGCTGCGCAGTTATGTCGCCGCGCCTATGCAACATGGCCGCCTGTTCCTGGCCGGCGATGCCGCCCACATCGTGCCGCCGACCGGGGCCAAGGGGCTCAACCTGGCGGCGAGCGACGTCGGCTATCTGGCCGAAGGCCTGACCGAGTATTACGGCCGAGGCTCGGCCAAGGGCATCGATGCCTACTCGGCGCGGGCGCTGGCTCGGGTCTGGAAGGCCGAGCGGTTCTCATGGTGGCTGACGACCCTGCTGCACTCGTTTCCCGGCAGCACGAGCTTCGAGCGCAACATGCAGCGTGCCGAACTCGAGTATTTGCTCGCCTCCCGTGCCGCCCAGACCGTCTTCGCCGAGAACTATATCGGGCTGCCGGTCTAGAGCACATAGCAAGCCTGATGCGCAGCTGTCGCCGAGCCTATCCCGGAGGCCAACCGATGCGGCCCCAGCCGGGCAGCTTGATGGCCGGCCGGCGGACGTCGAGGCCCGTCACCAGGCCCAGGATGTTCAGCTCGAGGCCTTCGACCCAGGCCACCGTGAGCCCGAATCCGCCGCCCAGCAGCAGCTGCAGCCCGGTGCCGCTCGGCGTGCGGCCGAGCAGCCACCCGCCTGGCGGGAAATCCTTGCCGATGGCGGTCGGCAATAGCGCTGGGGCGAGTGCCGGAACCGCGCGGGCAATATGGGCCACGAAGCTATTGGAGTTGGGCCCCGGCCACACCATGTAGCTGCCGGGCTCGCGGTAGGGATAGCGCACGACCGACGTCCGGATGGCCGGGATGGCGGCCTCGGCGGCGGCACCTTCGAGCGTCAGCAGGATCCGCGGCGTGTCGCCGTACCAGCGCCCGTCGGCCGCGTAAGCATCGATCCGCACGGGCCGACCCCAGCCGACCACATCGAACCGCGTGTAGCGGTCGGCGCCGGCGGGCTTGACGACGATCCAGGTATGATGCGCGACAACGCCCTTCCAGCGACCAGCCCGACCAGCCAGCACGTGCACGCGCGCCGCCTTGATGGCGGTGGCCGACGGCAGGATGCCGGCCGACGACCAGTCGGCGTCGGACCAGGAGCGGGGTTGCGGCCGGCTCCACCACCACAGCGCGTGCGTCGCGAGCGGCACGAGGAAGGCAGCGGCGAGGAACAGCAGGATGCGGCGTGGGGTCATGGCCGGATCCTGGGCCTTGCTGGCGTTCGGGAGCGGACGTCGTCGGGCAGGTCACTTACCCGGCGGCACGACCGACCGCACGTCGCGCAGGCCGTCGCCGGTCGGGCCGGGGTG
>JAYUQF010000279.1:0-1616 GCA_043756885.1 Pseudomonadota bacterium | reverse complement strand
CGCCAAGGCCGGTGCCTGCCAGCAGCGCATCAACCGGGAACATGCGCGCCAGGTGGCGGCCGTAAGTGGCCGGCATCAGGAGGTCTTCGATAACGCTGGGATCCATCGCGGCTTATCTACCCGGGTGGGTTCGTGTCATCAAAATAACAGAGATTGGCAGGAGCGTCCCTTTCACCGACTACTATGGCGACTTAGAGTTAAAACGCTGCTGGCCGGACTGTGCCACAGGCCAGCAAGACCCGCAGTGCGACACCGTCAAGCGGGCTGCACACCACAAACCAAATCGGCCAAAACTTCCGCGTCGAACGCCGGATGTTTTTGAGGGGAGGGCGGCGGCGTGCCGCAGAGGTCTTTATGAGCGAACTCATTTTGCACCATTACGACGAAGCACCCTTTGCCGAGAAGGTGCGCTTGGTGTTTGGCATCAAGGGCTTGGCCTGGCGCTCGGTGGTGCAGCCAGCGGCCATGCCCAAACCCCATCTACTGCCTTTGACCGGTGGTTATCGCCGTACACCCGTCATGCAGATAGGCGCGGATGTTTATTGCGATACCCAGCTCATCATTGCCGAGCTCGAGCGGCGGCATCCCACACCCACGGTATTTCCCGATGGCAACCCGGGCCTGGCTTATGCGCTGGGTAGCTGGGCCCACGGCCCTTACGTGGTGACGTCCGTCGCCATTTATATGGGCGCGGACGATCCTTTTGCCGGGGACCTCAGCCTGCCGCGGCATTTTTATGAAGACCGCAAAAAGATGTGGATGACCCAGTTCGACACCGATCAACTGGGGCCGAAGTTGCCCGGTTATCGCACTCGACTACGTGCCCATACTGAGTTCCTGACCATGCAGCTTGCCGATGGTCGCCACTTCATGACGGGGGACAAGCCCGGTCTGGTTGATCTGCATGCCATGTGGAACCCGTGGTTCCTGCGCCGTTTTGCGCCGGCAGAAGCGCGATGGGCCTATGACCCCTATCCACAAATCGCCGCGTGGGAAGCCCGCTTGGCTGCTATTGGTCACGGCACACGCTCCGAGCTCTCGCCCGACGACGCGCTGACCATTGCGCGAGAGGCACAGCCCGCGCCATCGCTTGGTGTTGACCCGCTCGACCCATTAAACATTGCGGCCGGTAGCCAGGTGTCGGTTGCGCCGAGCGACTACGCGGAAGTGCCGGTCCGCGGCGAACTGGTGGCCACCACCATGCAGTCGGTATCCATACGCCGTCACGACCCGCAGCTTGGCACCGTGGTCGTACACTTTCCAAAAATTGGCTACGAGATCACAGTAGTCTGATATCAGCAGTAGCGACCGTTTCAGAATCAACAGGGGAGAGATCATGACCGACGAAGAAAAAATCGCGCGCAATGTGTTCAAGGTGCGCTTGTTCATCGATGCCTGGGAGGCTATCGATCCCGACGTGGCGATGGCCTGTTTGTCCGACGACATTGTTTACATCAATCAACCGCTGGCGCCGGTCATTGGTCAGCATGACGTACGCAAAATAGTCGCTGGCATCATGAAGTTGTCCAAAGGTGTGCATTGGGAATTGCGCAACTGTTTCGGACGCGGCAATACGGTGGTCACCGAACGCCTCGACTGCTGGGACTTCGACGGCC
>JAYUQF010000278.1:0-4088 GCA_043756885.1 Pseudomonadota bacterium | reverse complement strand
CGGCGTGCAGACCCAGATTGCGCAACGCCCCGACTGTACGCGCCGCTTCGTCACGTTGAAAAAACACTACGCCGTCCTGCGCACTGAGCGCACCCTGTGGCGACAGCGAATCGCGACACAGGCGATAGAACTCGTCCGAATACAAAGCCTCGGCCATGCCTACCGGATCAGTCGAATCGACGATGATGACGTCGTACTCGCCGCGGTGTTCTTTCATGTACTTAAACGCATCCTCAATGACCAGGCTCACGCGCGGGTCATCAAAGCTTTTGCCGCCATCGTTTAGCGTCGGCAAATACTCGCGCGAAGACTCAATGACCTTGATGTCGATCTCGACGAGATCAATATGCGCGATCGGATGTTTGAGTGCTTCGCGCAGGCAGCCACCATCACCACCACCAACAATCATCACCTTGGCCGGCGCAGGTACCGCAAACAGCGGCACATGCACCAGCATTTCATGGTAGATAAATTCGTCAGCCTCGGTGGTCTGGATAATTCCATCGAGCACCAACACACGCCCAAGCCTGGGCGCGCTGTAGATGGCTATCGACTGGAACGGCGTTTGCGTCTGGTACAGGATTTCATCGAAATGAAAGCCCTGGAAAGCCTGACCGGGGTACAGGCTTTCGACGAACTGACCTGCCACCCTCAGCTCGCCTTTTTCAGCGCGGCTGGGAAGCGGCCCCGTTCAAGCACATGCTGCTCGATAACTTCGGGTTCGAAGTACTTGCGGCACACCCTGACGGCGTCTTCGTTGTCAAACGTCTTACACGAGAAGATGTCGATGTAGACCTGACCGAGATTCTCCGCGAAATGCGCGCAGATGTTGGATGTCTCGATCAGCTGCAACAGCGTATATCCCGCGGCGTCAAAAGAATGCGTCGCGAAATGCTCCAGCTGTGGCTCGCCGTAGGCTTTCATCTTGATGGTCTCGACGAGATCCTTAACCCACATACGCAGGTTATCGGCGTCGATGAGGCGGTCGCGAGGACAGCCTGCTAAGTCGAGAATGAGGTGTTGACCCCAGATTGGTTGATGTTCAGACATCGCATAAAACCCCCACCCAGTAAGGTAGTAAGTTCCGCAGAGCACAAGGCCCTACGCCCAGTCGGTCCGGGCTTAAGCCACCGGACCAGGCCGAGGTCTAGAAACGGCTTGGTTCACCTCCTAAAAGCTCGAATTACGCCGCCAGTCACACACGGAAGCGGGACTTTAAAGACTTCGAAAAATAATGCAAGAATTTTTTCGGTCCAGCTTGATATTGCTCAGATCTTGAGCACTGCGCGAGCAGCGTTGAGAACATCCGCCAGACGCTGTGCCCAGGCTCGCTGCCCCGCCGCTTGCGCGATCAAATCCTGCCGGATTTCTAACAATACGTGGGGCAGTCCGCGTGCCAGCGCATGCACCGGAATGCCGTAGTCTTTTTCGTCGACGCGATAAGGCTGGTTGTCACCCACGCATAATTCACTATGCCGACGCAGATACTCGAGCATCGGATCGGCCAAGCGTCGATCGTTACCTGACAGGACTCCAACGTGCCACGGTCGCACTTGGCCCAGATAAACCGGCGTGAAGCTGTGCACGGCGACGAAGATGGTCTGGCCCGTGTTAGCGGCGCGCGTGTCAAGCACAGCACGCATGTAATGGTGATATGGCGCGTAGATGTAAGAGATGCGTGCTTCACGTGCGGCGGGCGGCAGAGCGCGATTGCCGGGGATGTCGGTCGCCTCGCTGCATGTAGTGATGAGTTCAGCGCTGTCCGGTGGACGATTGCAATCGATGACCAGACGCGAGTAGCGCTGTGCGACCAGTTCACCATCGAGCAACTGGGCTAAGTGCCGTGCGACGCCCAATGCGCCGATATCCCAAGCAATATGGCGCGCAAGGTCAACAGGTGACACCCCGAGGTCTCCCAGGCTGCGTGGGATCAAATTGCCAGCATGATCGCAGCTGATCAAAAACGGGGAGGCGGCGGCCAGACGTTCGTGTATGACCGGCGCTGCTTCATCAGAGGCTAGCAGCAGCGTCATCGCGGTTCACCTTGCAGCAAATCCATGGCGTGCTCTGGACTCAGACGTCGAAGCGGCGGCGAGTATAAAGAGCGGCCTGCATCATGACCAATGCGAGCTTACGCCAAGTGCCGGCCTGGACTGGCTCTGACTTGGGCTTGTCGGATTTCTTTTTCATGCAGTATAGTGCATGGTATTGGCAGCAATTACATGCATTATTTTTCGCTATACGGTGAGTACCCATGACGTATCTATCACCCTCGTCCAACGCGGATTACCTGCTTGTGCTTGGCGAGCGTGTGCGTCGGGTGCGCGCACAACGAGGCATGTCTCGACGTCTTTTAGCCAGTTCCTCGGGCGTTTCCGAGCGCTATCTTGCCCAGCTTGAAAGTGGCAAAGGCAATGCGTCGATTCTGGTTCTGAAGTCCGTCGCCGCGGCGATGCATATCGCGATTGACGACCTGGTCGACGCCCAATCCGAGCAGCCACCCGCCTACCTGCTCCTCAGGGAACGTCTGCGCAGCGCGCCGACCGAGCAACTCACACGTTGGATTAGTTTGCTGCGCGATACTCAGCTTAAGCCGCAGCGCCAGCACCACCACATCGCACTGCTGGGCTTACGCGGCGCGGGCAAAAGCACGCTAGGTGCAGCGCTGGCCAAGCGTTTAGGTCTGCCCTTCGTCGAACTCGGCCAGGAAATCGAGCGCGCCGCTGGCATGGCGACCAGCGAAATTTTCGCCCAGGGTGGACAACTGGCCTATCGCCGTGTTGAGCGGCAGGCTCTGAGCGCGACCCTGGTGCGCCACAGCCGCGCCGTCATAGCGACCGGCGGCAGCCTGGTCTCCGAACCCGCCACCTTCGAACTTTTGCTCGAGGCCTGCTTCACCATCTGGATTAAGGCTACGCCGCGGTTGCATATGACACGCGTTATCGCACAAGGCGACCACCGGCCGATGGCCGATCACCGTCATGCGATGGCCGACTTGAAGCGCATTCTTGCCGAACGCGCCGCGCTTTATGGCCGCGCGGACGCGACCATCGACACCGCCACCGCCGACGTCCCCACTACTTTGCAACACCTGCTTGCTTTGGCGCCGGTACGTGCCCTGCACAAACCCCAGGAGGCTTTCGCCTGATGAGCAGTTCCGATCATGTAACGACGCCGCTTCGCGTCATTGATTTTCGTACCGAGCCTGCGCACTACCACCACTGGCAGATCGAGATCGATGGCCATATTGCCTGGCTGGGGCTTGCTGTCGATGAGCAGGCCACCATCGGCACCGGTTATGAACTCAAACTCAATTCCTACGATCTGGGCGTCGATATTGAGTTGCACGACGCCGTGCAGCGCCTTCGTTTTGAGCATCCGGAAGTCGGTTGTGTGGTCGTGCATTCAAAAAACGAACGCGTATTCTGCGCCGGCGCCAACATCAAAATGCTGGGCCGCGCCAGCCACGGTCACAAGGTCAACTTCTGCAAGTTCACCAACGAAACCCGCAACGGCATTGAAGATGCCACCCGCAACTCAGGTCAGCTTTATATGGCCGCGATAAAGGGCTCCTGTGCGGGAGGCGGTTATGAACTGGCGCTGGCCTGCGACGAGATCGTAATGGCCGATGACGGCGCGAGCGCCGTCTCATTGCCAGAATTGCCACTGCTGGCGGTGCTGCCGGGCACTGGCGGGCTGACGCGTCTGGTCGACAAGCGCCATGTGCGGCGCGATCGCGCAGATTTTTTCTGCACCATAGAAGAAGGTATCCGTGGCCAGCGCGCGGTGGAGTGGGATCTTGTTGATGCGGTGATCGCCTCTTCGTCTTTTGCCAATGAGGTACGCGCCCGCGCTATGGCGCATGCGGCGCGGTCCGATCGGCCCGGTCGAGCCGACGGCATCGCTTTGACACCGCTGACTCGCCACTTCGAAAGCAACCGCATCGACTATTCCAATCTCTCGATCAGCATCGATCGCGAACTGCGCGCAGCGACCTTTACCTTCAAGGCACCCGCCGTGCCGGTTCCGACCAAGCTCGAAGCAATCCTCGCGCAAGGCGCACGGTTCTGGCCACTGGCCATCATGCG
>JAYUQF010000277.1:0-1620 GCA_043756885.1 Pseudomonadota bacterium | reverse complement strand
CACCGACCATGCGTAACTGGATGGACCCACCCGGCAACAGCTTTTATCCGTCGATACCTTTGGGTCAGCCGGTCATGGCACCCGCGGTGGGCCGCGTCGTCGAATCGCGCAATAGTGGTTTTGCCGTCGGTGATCGCGTTTTTGCGCTTTCAAGTTGGCAGGACTACGCCACCCTCGGCGGCAGCGCCGTGCGCCAACCGAGCAAACTGGTTGATGGCATAAGCTTCGTTGATGCCATGGGCCGTTACGGGTTGAACCCCATCACCGCCTATTTTGGTTTGCTCGATGTGGGCGCCGCCAAGTCCGGAGAAACCCTGGTGGTGTCCGGTGCGGCCGGCTCGACCGGTTCAACCGCTGCACAGATCGGCAAGATCAAGGGCATGACTGTAATCGGCATCGCCGGTGGTGCGGCCAAGTGTGCGTGGCTTCAAAATGACTGCGGCCTGGACGGGGTCATCGACTACAAAACTGAGAACGTCGAACAGCGGCTCGCGGTTTTATGCCCCAAGGGCATCGACGTGTATTACGACAATGTAGGCGGCGAGATCCTGCAAGCGGCAGTGAATAACATGGCACCGCTCGGCCGTATCGTGCTGTGTGGGCAGATCTCAAGCTACGACACCAACGCCCAGGCCGAAGGCCCGCGCAATATGATGCGGCTAATCTACGGCAGCATCCGCATGCAGGGCTTTTTATGTGGCAACTATGCGGCACGTTTTGATGAAGCCGTGCGTGATTTGGCGGCCTGGTCACAGACCGGCAAGATTGCCTATCGTGAAGATCTGCATAACGGCTTCGACAAACTGCCGACGGCCTTCGCCACGCTGTTCAATGGCGCCAATCAAGGCACGCTGCTGGTGCAGATTGACGACGGGGCATCGGCTACGCACTAAGTGACAACTCTGGCGTTAAGGCTCCCGTGCACTGGCCGGCATGTGGCCAGCGCAGCGCAGTGACATGAATGCCAATCAAGTTGTACGCATCGGTGCTGCTGGCGGTCACATGGCGTTGGCCCTGCGTGCGATGTTTGCACCCTACGGGCTGACGCTGTGCTGGGTGGCAGACCAAGCGGTGATCCCGGGCAGTTACTGGGGCGAGTGCGAGGCCGGCTTGATTGCGGCCACGCTTTACGTTCGCGCTAACACGCCGGTGCATTCGGCGCTGCACGAGGGCTGCCACTTCATCTGTGCTGATCCCAGCCGCCGCGCAAGTCTGCATACCGATGCCGGCGGTGACGACAGTGAAGAATGCGCCGTGTGTTATCTCTCTATCGTACTCGCGGCCGCGCTGCCGCAGTTTGGCAGCGCGCGGATGTTTGCTGACATGGACGCCTGGGGTTATTCATTCCGACTTGGCGGTGCCCAACGGTGGTTCCAGGAAGACGCCGACGATGCACGTGACTGGTTGTTGGCCCATGGCCTGCCGATCGCCGTCGCTTAACCTCGCCGCGCACAAGGTATCAATCAGCTGCGCTTAGCGCTCACGGCAGCAGGTTCGCAGGAATTTAGCGTCGAATTCGCTGCGGGAAACGATCCACATAGCTCACGTAGCGTCGGCCGACGGATTGCAGGGTGAGCGATGATGACAATGTGTGTACAGGTTGTCTGGGCCGGGCGCTGG
>JAYUQF010000276.1:0-4110 GCA_043756885.1 Pseudomonadota bacterium | reverse complement strand
AACCGAGCTGTGTCAGCATCTCTTCACGGCTCACGGTCAGCTGTGGTGCCAGCATGACTTCCATGCCGAGCTTGTCGCGCGGCTCATCACAGGTGAAGCCATCGTCATGGCTGACGGTCGCTTCAAACATCGCGCCCGAGGGCGTACGCACGTAGATTGAATCGAAGTAGCCACGATCCTTCACGTCGGACGTATCGGTGTAACCCAGTCCTTCGAGATGAAACTTGAGCTGAGCCTGCTGTTCAAGGCTGCCGATCTGAAACGCCATGTGGTGCACTGTGCCCTCGCCCACAATCCACGTACCGGCTTTGCGCGCCGGCTCCACTTCAAAATCGATGAGTGTGCCGGTGCCGCCCGCGCCAAGCTGGTAGCGGATGAGGTTGCGGTCTTCGGCCACCCGCGTGCCGCCCCACCCGAGCTGCATGAATTCTTCCATGGTCTCGGCATCACGCAGCGACACCGCAATACTGTGGGTGCCGCGGATCATGAGCTCGCTCGGCACCGGCCCCTTGCTATGGGGTTTACGCTGATCATCGGCCACCGCGACCAGCGCATACTCCACACCGCAGGGATGTTGGAAGTCGAGATAACGTTCACCAAAACGTTCTTTTTCGGTGACCGCAAAGCCATGTTTGTGCAAACGCTCGCGCCAGAAGTCCAGCGCTGCAGGTGGGATAGACAGACTCACATATCGGATCTGCCCACTGCCGCGCCGACCTTTCACGCCCGTATGGGCCACCGGGAAGGTTGTCACCAGCGAGCTTTCTTCGCCGCTATCGTTGCCGTAGTAGAGGTGATAGATGGGTGCCACGCCGTCGTAAAAAGCAGTCTTCTTGACGCTCTTCAGGCCCAGCACCTTGGTGTGAAAATCGTAGTCTTCCTGCGCCCCACCGGTTGCAATGGTGATGTGATGATGACGGGTCAAGAAGCTGCCGGGTGTTGCTGACATAGGTGCTCTCCACGGGATTAAACGGGCTGAAACGTCGAACAGGAATGCGCGGCGCGGGGTGTGGCGTCGCACGCTTATTGGCAATGCGCGGCAAGCTAGCACGCGCTACGCTGACGCAGCAAGAACGCGGCTGCAACTGGGCGCCAGCCGCGATGGTCCCTATGATGATGCCGCGTTATGGGCGCGCGAGCAGGCTGGTGGAAAAACGACTGTGCTCGGCATTAGGCGCACCGGCGGAACTCAAACGGCCTTCGCCCGCATGAAAAAAGTTGGACACCGTGAACCGCTGCGCAAGGAATACCAATGATCGATCTCTATACCTGGTCAACGCCCAACGGCCGCAAAGTTTCGATTCTGCTTGAAGAACTGGGCGCCCAGTACACGGTGCACAGCGTGGACATCACCAGCAACCAGCAATTTTCGCCGGCGTTTCTCGCTATCAGTCCCAACAATAAAATTCCCGCGATGGTTGACCGGGACAACGGCGTGACCCTGATGGAATCGGGCGCGATCCTCATTTACCTCGCCGAACGAGCAGCGCGCTTTTTCCCCACCCAGGCGCGCGCCCGCACCGCCACCCTGGAATGGTTGATGTGGCAGATGGGTGGTTTTGGCCCGATGCTGGGCCAGGCCCACCATTTTGTGCATTTCAACCCGGACAAGTCGGAGTATGCCCGTGAACGTTATGCGCTAGAGGCGCAGCGGCTCTACGGCATACTGGATCGCCGTCTGGAACACCATGCTTATGTGGCCGGTGCCAATTACGGCATCGCCGACATGGCCATCTGGCCATGGGTAGCACGCTACGCCTGGCAGGCTGTGTCGCTGCATGATTTTCCGAATGTTTTGCGCTGGTATCGCATCATCGCGGCGCGGCCGGCCGTGATACGGGGTTATGCGGTGCCGACTGCGGCTGAGATACCGCTGCCGTAAGTCGGTCATGATTTCTGACAACGGTCCCCTGCATCGTGTTGTTATGACCGCCGCCGATGGCGCTCGCGTCGAGTTCAGCGCGCAAGGTAGTCGCTCCGTAGTCAAAGCCGCCGCGCTGGCTGGCGTGCGCATCACGAGTGGTTGTTTACAGGGCCGCTGTGCGATCTGCCGTGCTCGCTTGTTGCGCGGGAGCGTGACACCGCTGCGGACGCCTTCAGCCAATGGCGTCGGGGACGGGCCAGTGCGGGCCGATGGCACCGTGCTGCTGTGCTCCGTGGCGGCCGATAGTGATATTGAAATTTCACCACTGGGTCCCTGGCGCGTGTGCGCGCCCCTTGAGTCGCGAGGATAAAGCGCATGAGCACCCAATTTCTACTCAACGCCTGGTACGTCGCAGCCTGGAGCGATGAAGTTGAACAGGCGCTGTTCGAGCGCACCATCATCGGCAAGTCGTTGTTGTTCTATCGCGATGAAAATGGTGAGGCGCTGGCTTTCGACAATGCCTGCCCCCATCGCTCGGCACCGCTGTCCATGGGCCGCCTGCACGGCGATGTCGTGGAGTGTGCCTACCATGGTTTGCGCTTTGATCGCACGGGCATGTGTATCCATAACCCCCACGGCAGTCAGAAGATCCCCACCCGTGCACGTACCCATCGTTATCCGCTGGTCGAACGCCACGCCATGCTGTGGATTTGGATGGGTGATGCGCAGTACGCCGACGCCGACAAGATCCCCGATTTCTCCTGCCATAGCGATGAGCGCTTTCCGACCACCAAGGGCATCATAGAGATGCATGGCTACTACGAACTCATCACCGACAACCTCATGGACCTGACCCATGTTGAGTTTGTACATGAAGGCATCCTTGGCTCGGCGGCCATTAAACGCGGCGAACATCAGGTGCATCAGAGTGGCACTACCATCTGGTCAAATCGCTGGTGTCCCGATGGCCTCGCACCGCCTGCCTGGGACGCCATGTTTGGCCACTATGGCAAGCCCGTCGATCACTGGCTCTACATGCGCTGGGACGCTCCCGCTCATATGCTGCTTGATGTCGGCATCACACCAACCGGTCGACCACGGGAGGAAGGCATCTTTATTTATGGCACCGACATCCTGACACCCAAAGACAAAAACAGTACTTATTATTTCTGGGGGGTGTCAGCCTCCAACGGTCATCAAGCCGGTGTTCTGGCGGCCTGGGATGGTGCCATCGCAGCGGCCTTCGCCGGCCAGGACAAGCCCATGATCGAAGCCCAGCAGGCTTTGATCCATCAACGCGGTGGCAATGACATTGACGATGTTGAGTCTGTCTTGCTGCAATCCGATGCCGGGCCGGTGCGCTGTCGGCGCGCCTTGCGTGCCTTGCTCGCAGCTGGTGGCCCGGCGAGTGTGCCCGATCCACACAATCCCGCGCTGCGCGAGCTGCTCGCGACGAAAACACACGACGGTGGCAGGGTCTTGCCTATCGTCTAGTGGGATCCTCGCGCGGCACTATTGCGCTGTACGCAAACAAGCGAGCACCATGATTATGCGGCTACGGGGCGCCCTGCGTGTGCGGCCCACGTGCAACTCTCAACAACAGGACCCACCAACATGAGCACCGCTACCCGTTTTGCATCCATTGAAGATTTTGTCAAAGGGGGTGTTGAGATCATCGGCAATGACGCCGCGCCGCGTTATCTGTTTTCAAATATGTTTGAAGTGGCGAAACAATCACTACCCTGGGAGCGGGTGGTGGTGGCCAAGAACCTCGAGTTCACCATCGAATGTGCGCGCGCCGAAGGTGAGTCACCCTGGTTTCTGTGTAGCCACGACGAAACCTGTCTGGTCATGCAGGGTGATATCGATATTCATTTCCTCGCGCTTACTGCGGCCGAGGCGCAACCCCAGGCCGCGCCCGCTGGTGCCGCGCAACTGACCGCCGCGCCGGCCGGTACAAAGATGGGGTATGTCAGTCTGCAACGTGGCCACCTGGCCTTATTACCGGCGGGTGCCGCCTATCAGCTACGAGCGAAAACGCTGGGGGTGGTGCTACTGCAGTCGCTGCAAGGCCCGCAGTCACAGCAGCGCTGGGCCACCATCTGCCAACACTGAACGCCACCACACCCGCCCCTCTTGAGGACTAATCCTATGACCACCACCAGCACAGCCGCAGCGCCCACCATCTTAAGCACCGCCCATCACACCAAACTTGATGCGCGCTACGGTTATCACAACTTCAGCAT
>JAYUQF010000275.1:0-1627 GCA_043756885.1 Pseudomonadota bacterium | reverse complement strand
GGCCACCGATACGCACCAATTGCAGGGCGCGCGCAAGGGCGCGCTCAATCTCGTTCAATTCGTCATTGATAAAAACTCGCAAGGCTTGAAACGTACGTGTTGCATTGTCGATGCGTCCACCATGACGGGGGAAACACGAATGCACGACCTTGACCAATTCAAGGGTGGTAACAAGTGGCGCACGACGACGCGCTTCTACCACCCGTTTCGCGATTAAGCGCGAGCGCCGCTCATCACCAAACTGCCACAGTACGTCGGCGATTTCATGTTCACTCGCCAGTGCGATCCAGGCGGCCACACTCTGACCCCGCTGCGGGTCCATGCGCATATCAAGAGGACCATCGTGACGAAAGCTGAAGCCGCGTGTTGCATCGTCAACCTGCGGCGAAGAAATGCCAAGGTCGAACAGAATGCCGTCAACCTCTAACGCGCCACAATCGGCTAAGGAGGAAAATGGCGCGTGCAAAACCGTCACACGAACATCCTCATCGGCAAGTTCGCGGGCGCAGGCGATTGCTGCGGGGTCGCGGTCAAAAACGAAGAGTCGACCGCCAGGGCCAAGACGTTCAAGCAGCGCGCGACTATGCCCACCGCGACCGAAGGTCGCATCAATGTACGTGCCCGATAGACGCACCTGCATGAGTTCAAGTACTTCATGCAGCAGCACCGGAATATGAGTGAATATCGTTTCCACTCACAGCGAGAGAGATTCCAGACTGGCCGACGACGAGTCAACACCGTCAGCAACGGCACGCAGCCATTTATCACGTTCGTTTTGCCACGTTGTTGCGGCCCAGATTTCGAGCTTATTGCCCTGCCCCAACAGCACCACCTGCTTGTCGATACCGGCGATCTCTCGCAGTTGCGCAGGCAGCAGTACCCGGCCGTGGCCATCACACGGACATTCCGTCGCATAACCGCGCATGATTTGTTTAGTACGCCGACTCTGGCGGTCAAAATCAGACAAACCCGCGAGCTTGGCTTCGATCACCAGCCATTCAGCGACGGGATAAACCCACAGTGCGAGGTCCCAGGGGTTCAGGGTCATGATGAGTTCCTGGCTGGGCAGGGTCGCCAACAGATCACGAATGCGGGTGGGAACCGCTAAGCGTCCCTTCGCATCGATGCTGATTGTGCTCTGTCCGCGGAACATCTAATCGACAGGATCGTTAAATGACAGCGGCGGGGATGGCGCGCAGGCGCCCATGTACTCCCAGCATGGCGATCACGAAAGATCCACTTTCCCCCACTATTTCCCACCAGCCGGCACTATAAGGACGGCACGAGAAAACTGTCAAGCAAAACGGGCCGCTCGGATGGGGAATTCTTGCTTTAGTTACAGTGACTTAGGCGCTGGTCAATAAAATGCCGACAGGCCGGAATTGCGTGTGGGGAAACGCCTCATTAAATCATCCAGATATGCTCGTTAGCTCACCTGAATTATCAGATCTGAGATGCGCAGACGGCGGTTACGAGGAAAAGGCAAGTCGGCCTGTAAGCCGGGTTCTGTAATGCTGCATTACAGCATGGTGATCATTCATCTGCGACGCGTGTCGCCACGCGCCTGAAGCGACCTACCCGGGAACTGGTGCGGACCACACTTCACCGCTTGCGCGGCACGTTCCCC
>JAYUQF010000274.1:0-11789 GCA_043756885.1 Pseudomonadota bacterium | reverse complement strand
TGGGCGGTGCGATTGCTTTGCAGGTGGGGAGGTTCTACCGTTACGCGCCCCCGTGGTGGAAGCCCTATGACCGCCCTGTCTGTGCTCAAACTGGCGCTACTGATCCCTGTTTTAAGCGGCTCGATTTTCAGCCTGCTCACGGTTTTGACCGCCTGGCGTTTTTACGCGCGGCGTTTACCGACGACCAGCGCAGTGCTGCCGCCGGTCACGGTGCTGAAGCCGATCTACGGCCTCGACCGCGAGCTGGAAGCGGGACTCTTGAGTTTCTGTACCCAGGACTACCCCCACTTGCAGCTCGTGATGTCCTTGCAGCGACCTGACGATCCGGCCCTGCCTCTGCTGCGCAAACTCGAAGCACAATTTCCTGAGCGGGTGACCGTGGTAATCGGCCAGAGCCCACCGAGCGTTAACGGCAAAGTGCAGAACATGGTGATAGGCATGCGCGCCGTACGCCATGAACTGCTGGTGGTCAGCGATAGTGACGTGTGGGCACCGCGCGACTATCTGCGCACGATGGTGTCGCCTCTGGCCGATGCCAATCTCGGTTATGTGTGCAGCCTGTATCGCATCCGTGGTGCGCGCAATCTCGCGGAACGACTTGACCTGCTATCGATCAACGCCGACTTCATGCCGAGCGTGATCTTCGCTTACATGACACGCGCCGCGATCTTTTGCCTGGGTGCATCAATTGCCTTCCGGCGCAGCGATCTGGAAGCCGTAGGTGGCATGGCGGCATTTGCCGATTACCTGGTCGAGGATCACGAACTCGGACGGCGCCTGCACGAACGTGGGCTGGGCGTGCATCTGGTGCCGATGACTATCGATCTCGCGCCGGACTATGCCAGCCTGCGCGCCTGGTGGCGCCACCAAGTGTATTGGGATCAGAACACGCGCGCCGCCAATCTGCCGGGTTTTGTCCTGACCATACTGACCCGCGCCGTGCCCTTTGCGCTGCTCTACAGCCTGGCCAGCGGTTTCGCCCCGGTGTCATTGGCGATATTAGCGGCTGCGGTAAGTCTGCGGGTCGGCTGGGCGGCGGCTATAACTGTGCTGCAGAAGGATTGGGAAACTTTGCGTGCGCTGCCGTGGTTGCCCTTGCGCGATGGGCTGGCGTTGGTGTCGTGGGCGCTGGCCTTGTCACGCAATTCTTTCGAATGGCGCGGTAATACTTTCAAACTCACCCGCGGTGGACGCATCGTGCCACGCGACAAAACCGCGTGAAACTTGGCTCGGCGCTGGCGCTCCTCGCCGGCCTCGCACTGCTGGTCTGGGTGCTCGCCCAAAGCGATCTTGGCCAAGTCGCACACCTTCTGAGCAAGCTGTCCTGGGCCGGTGTGGGCTGGATTGTCGCCCTGTTCGTTGTGACCTGGGCGGCCGAGATTCTGGCCTGGGCACTGACCTTCATCCAGCGTCCCGTGCGTGGCCCCTGGTTGTGGCGTTTGTGGCTGGTCAATATGGTCGGCGAAGCCATGAACATCGCCATGCCGTTTGGCGCCCTGGGCGGCGAACCGGTCAAAGCCTGGTTGCTGAAACATCGTTACGGGATCGGCTATCGCGAAACGACCACAACCCTGGTGCTGATGCAGACTTTGCTCGCGCTGGCCGAGGCCATTTTTGTTGCAGTTGGCGCGTTGCTCGCAGTCGCGCTTGGACTGCTGCCGGTGGCAGTCGAGCAGTTATTGAGCGCGGCGGCGCTGACATTGATGGCCATGATGGTAGTGTCTGTCATCGGCCTGCATCAACGCTGGCTGCGATTTTTAATGACCCGCTGCGAGCGCCGCTTTGCTGGCGCGCGTTATGGTGCAATCAAGGACGGCCTCGCGGCAGTTGAAATCGCGCTGGCAACCTTCGTCCGCGAACATGGCCGGCGTTTTGCCACCAGCACGGCATTTTTCCTGGTCAACTGGCTTGGTGGTGCAGCCGAACTCTGGCTGATGATGCAGTTACTCGGCTCGCCATTGCCCTTTGTGCAGTGCTGGGTAGCGGAAGCTGCAATCGTCAGTATCCGCTCCCTGACCTTTTTCCTGCCCGCCCAACTCGGTTCCGTGGAGGCCGTGACGGTGTACGTGATCAGTGCGCTGGGTGGAGGCGTCGACATCGGTCTGGCACTCGCGGCCTTACGCCGCGTGCGCGAAGTGCTGTGGGCGGCACTGGGTCTGGCCGTTGGCGCCGGTTATCACTTTGATTGGCGCGCCGCGACACGCGGCTGAAACGCGCCTAAGCGAGCAAGCCGTGAGCGTGGGCTGCGGCCAGCGCGTTCAATACACGCTGCACCTCAGCGGACGTCATGCTGGCAAACATCGGCAGGCAGATGTGGCGCGCGCACAGGTATTCGGCTTGTTCCAAGCCCGGTCCTGCCAGCATCGCCAGGGCCGGATGTTGGTGCAGCGGCTTTTCGTAGACTTCACCCGCGCAGATCACGCCATGGGTTTCGCGCAACCAGCGTTTCAGCGCAGCGCGGTCCACACCGTCACGCAGCATTACCGGATATTTGTAGTAGTTGGCGTAACAATTCGCGGGCGGTGCAATCGGGGTTAAACCATAGTCACGCGCTGCGAAGGCGGCGTCGTACATCGCTGCCCACTGCCGCCGATCGGCAACCATTTGCTCAAGGTGGGAATGGTGCCGCAGGCCGATGATGGCGTGGGGCTCGGACAGACGCCAGTTGCTGCCCAGGCGCACATGCAGGTTCTCGTGAAAGCTGGCCTTGCCCTGGTCGCGATAAATGCGTGCTTCGCGGGCCATCTCATCGTCGTCGGTCACGATCATGCCGCCCTCGGCGCTGGTCATGACCTTGGTCGGATAAAAGCTGAACGAGCCAGCAATACCGAAGGTGCCGGCATGTTTGCCATCCAGGCGCGAAGCATGGGCATGGGCGGCGTCTTCCACCAACCACAGGCCACGCTCCGCGGCAAGATTGACGATGTCCGGCATGGCATCGGTCACGATACCGGCGATATGCACGATCATGATGCCGGCGGTATTGGGTGTCAGCTTGCGCAAGATTTCCGTCGGTGAGGTCGACATGGTACGCAGGTCGCAGTCCATTAAAACGGGATTAGCGCCGGCGGCGATGACCGCGCTGGCGGTCGCCATGAAGGTATCAGCCGGCACCAGCACATCACGGCCTTCGACTTTGAGCACACGCAGAATGATTTCCAGCGAGCTGGTGCCGCTATTAACCGCAATCGCGTGTTTAGCACCTGCCAGACGGGCAAATTGTATTTCGAACTGCTCGCCATATTTGCCTAATGTCAGCTGACCGTTGCTCAAGACCTCGTCGATGCGCGCGGTGATCCAGCGTCTGTCCTCGGCCGTGAAATCGATACGGATAGGGGGCACAGGTGCTTGTGTTGTGCCGCAGTCGGATGATGAAACCATAGGTGTCCCGTTAATAGTCGATAGGTGTCCCGTTAATAGTCGCCGTTAATAGTCGAACTCAAAATGGGCGCAACGATCATCGCCGCGCACAAACGTGCCGTCGATGCTCATGGATCGCGAAAATCTGCGAAGCCACCCGGCCGCAGCGCGAGCGAGCGCAAGCGCTGCGCAACTGCCGGACTCACCAGCGCCGCAAATTCCGCTTGGGTGAAATAACCCGGCATGGCGGCAGCCACCGCTGCGTCGTAGCCCACCGCCGGGTGCAGATGGATCTCCACATCGCCAGCCGGCAGGCAATCCAGATACCCGAGCAGTCGCGCTTCATCAACCCGCCCGACGTCGCGCACACCCAGCAGCCAGTCGTTATGGGCAACTCCAGCGCGACGCAAACGCCAGGCCATCAAAGCCAGCCACGGTGCGAGTAACACACCCGGCAAGCTGGCTCGCGCCACGGGTTCCCTTGGTAAGCGTACGGCCGTGGAGCCGGGTGCCAGGTTGTGCAGGATTTCGCTCAGCACCGAGGGGTGCAGGTGCATATGATTATGACCATCGACGTGATCGAGGGTGAGCCCGGTCGCGCGGAACGCGGCGAATTGAGCCGCGATTTCGCGCGCCAGCTCGCGCCTGCACTCGCGATGGAAAAACCAACGCAGTGCCGCGTGCAACAGACTGTCGGGAAAGCGACCGTCAGGATCAACAAGGTGGGGAATTTCACTGGGCGCCAGCAGCGCCCGACCCTGCACCACCGTCACATGCAAACCAACCCGCAGCCCGGGCAGGCGCTGCGCGCGCGCAATGGCATCTGCCGCCGCAGGCGCACCAACCATCAGGCTAGCGCAGCGCAGCACGCCATCACGAAAGCCACGTTCCACGGCCTCGTTGACGGTTTCGCTGAAGCCGAAATCATCGGCAGTGATGACGATCCTACGCACGAATACTCAAATGGCTGAAGGCAATTGGTCTGGAAGTTTACTATGGGCAGGCTGGGCGGAAACCGGCCGCGGGTTTTTCATCCCGGTCGCATCCCAAGCCAGACGGATCTACCATGGCGACAGTGTGGTCCTAAAGGCCACTGCTTTCTCGGGGGAGATAGAGTAAATGCAGCAGCTCGACAGTCCACTCGGCGCGCACTTGGGCACTGACACCAAGCGCCCCACCATGCGCAGTTAATCATGTCAGTCACCGGCACCGCGTTACCCCTGGTGCGCCCTGCGCCGGCCACGGCGAGCGCACGCGCACGACAGTTCCGGGGTAACTCGGGCATGGCCGTACGCATGCGCCAGGTCGACTGGGAAAGCTCCGGGTTTGGTGCGCCAGAGCAATGGTCCCATGCCATGCGCGCGGCACTGACGCTGTGCCTGGGCTCACGCCTGTGCAGTTGCATCTATTGGGGTCCGCAGCATCTGCTGCTGTACAACGATGCGTTTGCATCGTTACTTGGCACCAAACACCCCGCTGCCCTGCTGCAGCCTGCCGATGTGGTCTGGCCTGAAGCTTTCGAATTCATGGAGCCGCGGCTACGCGCCACACTCCACCACGGTGAATCATCTGGCACCGATGACTCACCGAGTTTCATCAACCGCCGCGGTTATCTTGAAGAGTTCTACTGCACCTACAGCTACGCACCTATCATCAACGAACATGACACGATTGAAGGCGTGTTTGTCACCGTGCCAGAGACATCAACGCGCGTGATCGCCGAGCGCCGCCTGCACACGCTGCAGCGCATGGGTCTGAGCACACGCCGCGCGCGACGCAGCGAAGAAACCCTCGGTGTTGCCGCCGAGGTGATTGCCGAGAACCCCCACGACATCCCCTTCGCGGCGCTTTATCTGTGTGAGGAAGACGGCGCGCGGGCACAATTATGCGCGGTGGCGAATATCCAGGCCGAGCAGCCTCTCGCACCGTCTGTATTACGCGCCGACAGTGATAACCCGCTCGCCCATTTTGTCACCCGCGAGCCGCGCCCGTTGTTGCAGTTCCTCGATGTCACACCCGCCATGCATCCCCTGCCCCTGGGCGCCTGGCATATTCCGGCGCAGCAGCTCGCGGTGTTGTCACTGGTCTCGCCCGATACCCGCGCACCGCGCGCGGTGGTCGTTGCCGGCGTCAGCCCGCACAAACGTCTGGACGACGATCACATTACCTTTTTCCGTATGTTGGCCGATCAGATCATGCGTGCACTGGGCGAAGCGTTTGCCCATCAACAAGAAGACGATCGCATCAAAGCACTGCAGACCCGCGCTCGCCTGGCTCAGCAGGAAGAGCGTTTGCGCATCGCACGCGACCTGCATGACACATTGTTGCAGAGTGTGCAGGGCATGCAGTTCATGCTCGAAGCCGGCTTGGACAAAGTGCGGGCGGGCGATCCGTCGGCCGCTGAGCTCTTCACGCGCGCGCTCGCAGCTTCCGGCCATGCCGTGGCCGAAGGCCGCGAAGTGCTGTCTTTGTTACGCTCGTCTTCCCATGGCGTTTATGCGCTATCGGCACGCCTCGATCACCTGTGCGCCGAGCTCACCACGGAGACCGATGCCCGCTGCGTGGTGGAAATCGAAGGCGCCGAGCGCAACGTCAACCCCAGTGTCGCCAGCGAAATTCACGTGATCTGCCGCGAGGCTGGCCTGAATGCCGTGCGCCATGCACACGCACGTGTGATTCGAATCGCGGTCCTGTTTGGCGAGGAGTTGGTGGTCGAGGTCAGCGATGACGGCCTTGGCATCCGCGAAGAATTCATGAACAGCGGCCGACCGGGGCACTTTGGTATCCGCGGTATGCGCGAACGCGCCGCTACCCTCGGCGCGCGCCTGCAAATGTCGCGACGCGAAGGTGGCGGGACTGCGGTAAGATTAACGCTGCCGAGCGCTTCGGCCTATCTGGAATAGAGGACTGCACATGCTCGCTCAAACTCTCAACTCTGCCGCGATCCGAGTCATGTGCGTGGACGACCATCCGATTTTTCGCGAAGGCTTGTCGGCGGTGCTGGCCAACGACGCGGGCTTCGAATTGGTAGCCGAGGCTGGCTCGGGCGAAGAAGCAATCGAAAAATTCCGTGAGTTCAAACCCGATGTCACACTCATGGACTTGCGTCTGCCAGGCATCTCCGGCACCGAAGCCATCACCGCCATCCGCGCTGAGTTTCCGGACGCGCGCATCGTGGTGCTGACCACCGAAATAGGCGACGTGCCCATGCAGCGCACACTCAATGCGGGCGCCAAAGGTTATGTGCTCAAAGGTATGGCAATGTCGGAATTGCTCGACATTGTGCGCAGTGTCCACGCCGGCAAGACCCGCATCCCGGAACGGGTCGCGACCCACCTCGCGGAACACCTGACGGACAAAAACCTTTCGGCGCGTGAGTTGGAAGTGCTAAAACTGATTGCAGGCGGTCATCGCAATCGCGAAATCGCCCAGAAGCTTTCGATCAGCGAAGAGACGGTCAAGATGCACGTGCGTAACATCATGGTCAAACTCAACGCCAACGATCGCACCCATGCTGTGACCATCGCGGTGCGGCGCGGATTCATCACGCTGTAACAGGCCCTGGCCGTCGGCGCTCTGCGCGGACGGCTGCTTACCCGGGACCGTATCCGTCGTCGACTGCCCGCGTTTGTGAACCGTCCCTCGATTACTTTCACCCGCGTCACGTGGCAGCACTGGCTCGCCCAGATTCAGGCCTTTGCACAAGCACCTGATGCGCGCCGCCTGGCGCGCACGCTGTTCACAGTTGTCATTGCATTTGCCCTGGCGGGCAATGCGCTGAACGTCGTCAACAGCTACGTTGCCCGCAACTTCATGACGGCGCTGGCTGAACGTGATCGCCTCCAGTTTTTTGTGCAGGCCCTGGTCTGGGTCGGGGTCTTCGCGCTGGTAACCGCGGTCTCAGTATTAGGGCGATACTACGAGGACCGTCTGGGGCTGCATTGGCGCAATTGGACCACTGCGCGCCTGCTTGAGCGCTACATGGCGCGACGCAACTATCTGCGGGTAGCGACGGTCGGCGGTATCGAAAACCCGGATCAGCGCATCGCCGAGGACGTGCGCTCGTTTACCACGGTCACCCTGTCGTTTGTGCTGATGATTTTTAATGGCAGCCTGACGATCATCGCCTTCTCGACGGTGTTGTGGACCATAAGTCCCGCACTGTTTGTTGTCGGTGTGTTGTATGCGGCGTTCGGTACTTTGCTCAGCCTGATGCTGGGTCGTCCGCTGGTGCGACTCAACTACCAACAACTGGACCGCGAAGCGGATTTCCGTGCCGCACTGGTGCACGTCAAACAAAACGCCGCGCTGGTTGCTCTGACGGGACGCGAAGGGAATTTTTCCGGTCATCTGCGTCGCCACCTCGACCGCCTGGTCGAAAATTCCGGGCGCGTGATCGTCGTACAGCGCAATCTCAGTTTTTTCACCACCGGCTATAACTGGCTCATCCAACTCATTCCGGCGCTGATCGTCGCGCCGCTATTCATGCGCGGCGATATTGAATTTGGGGTCATCACGCAGTCGGCGGTAGCTTTTACCCATTTACTCGGGGCCTTTTCGCTGCTTGTCACCCAGACCCAGTTGTTATCGACCCTGGCGGCAGTCGTAGCGCGACTCGATGCGCTGCTGATCGCCATCGAAGAAAAGCCCGACGAACAACCCGGCGGCATAATCACGCTTGAAGACGATAGCCGACTCGCTTTCGAACATGTCACCTTGTTATCGGCCCACCGCCATCGTGTGTTAATCCAGGATTTGAACTTGGTCCTATTGCCGGGTGCGCGGCTGTTGGTGCGGGGTGCGCAGAACGATGTGCGCTCGGTGCTCATACGTACCACCGCGGGCATACGCAGATCAGGCCATGGGCGCATCACCCGCCCGCACAACACCCAGATGATGTTTGTCACCGAGCAACCCTATCTGCCCGATGGCACCTTGCTCGAATTATTGCTGGCCGACGACAGCCCAGTGGCCGATGTAACGTCCTATCACGATTCGGTGTTGGCAACATTGCGTATGGTGGGACTGGAAGCGGTGCTCGCACGCTGTGTGGACATCGATACCGAGCAACGCTGGGCCTCGCTGTTGACCACGAGCGAACAACAGCTATTGGTATGCGCGCGGGTGCTGCTGGCGGGCCCGCGTTTTGTCATGGTTGAGCGTCTGAGCGTAACCCTTGAACGCGCCGTTATCGACCACATGCTGGATCTTTTTGCGCAGCGCGGCATCACCTATATCGTGCTCGAACCTGAGGCTTATAATTTGGAACACTACGACCAGGTGCTCGATCTGGCCGAAGGTGGTGCGTGGCAACTGCGACGCGTTGTGCAAGGACAGTTGCATGCCGATCCCATTACGGCACTGGACTGAGCGATGACAACACTGCTGCTCGACGACTTCCACGACGCCAGCGCGTGGACGGCCATCGCACCCGGTACAACTCAACTGTTATTAAAAGTCGAAGAAGCGCCGGGTGGAGCGGCTTTGCGTCTCGACTATGAGCTCGGCGGCAATGCTTTTGTCATTGCCCGCCGCGCCCTCGATCTGAATCTGCCCGAGGACTACAACTTCGAACTGCTTACCCGCGGCGCGGGTGAGCAGCACATTATCGAATTTAAATTGATAGACACTGCCCTGGGCAATGTCTGGCGCTTGCGCGACGAAAATTTTACATACGCTTCTGACTGGACACCTTGGCACATCGGTGCACGTGAAATTGATTACGCGTGGGGGGCACGACGCACACGACGCCTGGCTCATTGTGATGCGCTTGAGATTGCTATTGTTGGTGGTGGTAGCGGCAGCCTGTGGCTGCGCGATCTGCGTTTAGTCGACAATACTTACCGCGACACGCCGCTCGTGGCGGCCTCCAGTGCCCTGCCAGATCACGGGCCGGAAGTAGTGCTGCAGGCGCACGGCCCCGCCTGGTTGAGCGGCGCCGGTGAAAGCCATTGGCTGTCGCTCACCTTTGGCCGCGAACGCGCCTTCAGCGCTGTGCATCTGTGCTGGGACCGTGATCGCAGCCCACGCGCTTTTGAACTCGACATTGTTACGCAGGATGGCAGCTGGCAGTGTCTACACCGCGCCAATGAAAAGCCCGCTACACGCTGCACGGTGCTGCTGCCCGCGACCCGCGCCTGGGGTTTACGCCTGCGCTTAATAACGGGCCCGCGCGGTTGTGGGCTGCAACACATCGATATCGCACCCTGGCATTACGCACCCACACTTGCCGATGGTCTGACCTCTTTGGCCCTGGCGGCACCGGTTGGCCAGTTCCCCAAACCGCTGCGCGAGCAACAAAGTTATTGGACGGTGATTGCAGCCGCGGGGGGCTCGGGTGTTGCGCTGATCAACACCGAGGGACTCATCGAAGTTGATGAAGGCGATTTTGCCATCGAAGCGTTTGTTCGTGTTGGCACCCAGCTCTATACCTGGGCCGATGTGACCCTTTCTGCATCTTTGCACGACGACCACCTACCCCTACCCAGTGTGTTGTGGCGCAGCGATTCATTCGAACTGAAGATAACGCCGGTCATGACCGGTGCCGGTGAGAATGCGCAGCTGGATATTGCCTACCATCTCAGCCATCGCGGAAAACAACCGATCACATTGACACTCTACCTCGTGGTACGCCCCTACCTCGTCACACCGGCCTGGCAGATCTGGTTAGGTCGTGGGGGGCTGGCGCATGTGCACCACATCGCAGGTGATTGCAGCGAGGTGCGCATCAATCACACCCGCGCGCTGTTTTTGCTGGACCAGGCTGACGCGTTTGGTGCGTTGGCATTAACTACGGGTGACATCGTCGAACTGTTGCGCGAAGGGCGTCTACCCGGCGCGCAGAATGTGTTGGACAACGATGGTCTCGCCAGTGGCGCCCTGGCTTTTCACCGCACGCTGGCAGCCGGCACCGATACCGTGATTGCGTGCCGCATACCGGCCCGCGGCGCTGCGCGTAGCGCACCCGCTATCCATAGCGATGCTCATGCGCAAGCTGTAACGCAGTGGCGCGCCCGTCTCGGCCCTTGCCCGATTGAACTCGCCAGTCGCGTGCAAAGCCCACTACTGACAATGCAGACTGCCGCCGCGCATATTCTTGTCAATCGCAATGGACCACGACTGCAACCGGGCCCGCGCCGTTACACACGTGCCTATTTGCGAGATGCCGTGGGCATGGGCACCGCGCTGGCTCGCCTTGGGCACGTGCAAGCGCTGAAGGATTTTCTTGACTGGTACCGTGCTTTCCAACGCGACGATGGCGAACTGCCGGATTGTGTTGATGACAGTGGGCCCGAGTGGTTGCCTGAGTTTGATGCTTTTGGTCAGTACATCCACGGTGTTGCCGAAGCCCAGCGCTTCGCGCCCAATCAGGAATTCCTCGCGCGCCAATGGCCCCACGTGCAAAAAGTGCTGGCACGCTTTGAACAGCTGCGCGCGCAACGTTTAACCAACGCGTATCGCAGTGGAGCGCTCGCCGCGTATTACGGCCTGCTACCGCAATCCATGAGCCACGAAGGTTATATGGCGCAACCGGTGCACGCCTACTGGGACGACTTCTGGGCCTTGCGCGGTCTGCACGATGCGGCGTGGTTAGCCGAGCAGGTGAACGCCAGCGACGAAGCTCAGCGTCTGACGGCACTGGCGGCGGCCTTCGAACACGATCTGCACAACTCTCTCCAGCGCACGATGCAAAACCACGGCATCAATTTTCTGCCGGGCTCGGTTGAACTGGGGGATTTTGATGCGACCGCAACCGCCGTCGCCTTGACCGTGGCGGACGATGGCGCGGGTCTGCCACCCGCGGCGCTGGCCGCGACCTTCGATCGTTATCTCACCATCCGCGCAGCACGCGCCAACAGTGACAACTGGAGCAACTACAGCGCTTACGAAGTGCGCATCGTCGGGGCTTTGATCCGACTCGGCCGCCGCGCTGATGCCCTGCAGGTACTCACCGCCCTGCTCGCCGATTGCCGACCCGCCGCGTGGCGACAATGGCCAGAACAATCCTGGCGCGAGATCGACGCGCCGGCTTTTTTAGGCGATTTGCCCCACAGCTGGATCGGTGCCGAATACATCCACGCCCTGCTCAGTGCCTTTGTTTTTGAGCGACGCGCCGATGCCAGTCTGGTGTTGGCCGCGGGTGTTGACTTGACGTGGTTGGACGATACGGCCGGCGTCAAAGTACACGCGCTCGCCAGCCATTACGGGCCTGTTACTTACCATTTGCAGCGGCCCAGCACCCACATCGTCGAAATGCATATCGGCGCTGGCCTGCATCTGCCGGTCGGTGGTCTGGTATTAAACCCGCCGTTACCAGGCCCGCTGCGCAGCGTGACGATTAACGGTCAAGCGCATGCTGATTTTGATGACACTCAATGCCGTTGCCACACGCTGCCGGCGCAGGTTTTATTTTTCTGTGGAGAAGCCCG
>JAYUQF010000273.1:0-1630 GCA_043756885.1 Pseudomonadota bacterium | reverse complement strand
GGGCTTTCGTAGATGTAGTCGCCCAGATGCACGATGAGGTCCAGCTCGTCGGCCAGCATATGGCGATAGGCGGCGTAATAACCCGCTTCGTAGTGTTGGCAGGATACGGCGGCAAAAGACACTTGCGGGACGGTTTCATCGGCGCGCGGCGCGGTACGAAAGCGGCCACTGGCACTGCTCGCGTCACCGCTGTGAAAACGATAGTGATACCAACACCACGGTGTCAGCCCCCGCACTTGCACATGCACGCTGTGCGCCCACGCAGCCTCGGCAAAAGCGGTGCCGTTTGCGACCACAGTTTTGAAGTCCGCATCCCGTGCAACTTCCCATTGCACGGCAAGCAACGCATCTTCAATGCCACCGTTGGGGGTTAAGGGCTGTGGTGCGAGGCGTGTCCATATCACCGCCCCGTCGGGGCTTGGATAGCCACTGGCAACGCCGAGGGTAAACGGGTAAGCAGACCAGCGGTGGGACGCCGCCAATGTACCGGCGCTGGCGAGGAGAGAGCCCGTGGCCAGCGTCGTGACCAGAAAACGGCGGCGGGGATTTACTCTTCGTGGGTTATGCGCCGGATGATGTAACCACCAGAGCGCTCGTCGAGCTCCAGATCGAGATGGCCACGGGCCTGGGCCTCCTCCAGCAGCTTGTTGAACGAACGCACGCCGTAATAACTCTCGTTAAATTCCGGGCGACGCCGTTTGAGCGCTTGTTTGATCATCGAACCCCACAGCGTGCCTTCTTCGCCGCGCTCGGCATGCATGGCATCGGCGGTTTCAATGATGAGGTCGATGCCGGCCTGCAAACGATCTTCTTCTTTGGCTTTTGGCGCTTCGACCACGGTGGCTTCGGTGGCGGTCACCGGCGCGGCTTTTTTAGCCGCCGGGCGGCGGCGTTTGCGTCGACTGATTTCGGCTTCGCGCACCAGATCGTCGTAAAAGATGAACTCGTCGCAATTGCGCATCAGCAGATCGGAGGTGGAATTTTTCACGCCTACGCCGATCACGGTCTTGGCGTTTTCACGCAGCTTGCTCACCAAGGGTGAAAAATCCGAGTCGCCGCTGATGATGACGAAAGTATCAACATGGGACTTGGTGTAACACAGGTCCAATGCGTCGACCACCATACGGATGTCTGCCGAATTTTTGCCCGATTGCCGCGCATGGGGGATCTCGATCAGCTCAAACGCGGCCTCATGCATCTGCTCCTTGAATTCTTTATACCTGTCCCAGTCGCAATAGGCTTTTTTGACCACGATGCTGCCTTTCACCAGGAGGCGTTCCAGTACCCGTGCGATATCAAATTTTGCGTACTTGGCATCACGCACACCGAGCGCCACGTTTTCGAAGTCGCAAAACAAGGCCAGGATCAGATCATCGTTATTAGCCATGGGCAAATATCCACTGTGGAATTGTGAATGCAGCGGGCACTGCCGCCGTGAGGCGGCATGGTAACAGGCCCCAACACCACCTTATTGTGGACAGTCAAAATCCCGCGAGAAACGGATATTGTCTTTGGCGATGCCGTCGAGCACGACCTGCATACCACCCGATTTGATCATCCATTCCAGACGAAAGTCGCGATACTCACGCTTGAACAATCCTTGCCGCACCAATTCATCCAGACCTTCGAG
>JAYUQF010000272.1:0-1631 GCA_043756885.1 Pseudomonadota bacterium | reverse complement strand
ACGTGGTGGGCTGGGCCGCAAAAATTCTGTACACCGCAGAGTTCGCCCATCAGGAGGACTACGGCGACGACAACCCGGTTGAAATCAGCGTCAACTATTATCTCGGCGAGTTGGGTATGAGCAAACTAATCAACCACCGCTGGTTGGAATCGGTCACGCTCAAGGGCAGTTACGAAGTGCTCGGTGGTGACGGCGGTGTGCCGGTTGGTAAGGGCAAAATCGGACGCGCTTTCCAGACCTCTCTCGGCACCAATCACGCCTTCCAGGGTTGGGCCGATCGCTTTCTGACCACGCCCGCCGACGGCATCGTAGACGTCTACGGCACCTTGGCGCTCAAGATAGCTGGCGCCAACCTCGCGGTCATTTATCACGACTTCAGTGCCGATAACGACGACTACAACTACGGCAATGAGTGGAACGTGCAGCTCACCCGGCCGATTTTCCAGCACTACACGCTCGGCATCAAATATGCGCGTTACGAAGCCTCGGGCAATGCCACCAACCTGGCCCGTAATGGTGCAACCAGTGCCGGCAAACAGGCCTATGACTTGACCAAACTATGGCTGTGGGCTGAGCTGGCGTTCTGATGCGGATACTGCTCGTTGATGCCTATCCGGAGCGTGCAGCGGTGCTGGAACAGACCCTGCTCGCGGCCGGTCATCACATCGTCGCGCATTTTGATCATGGCTGCGATCTGCGCGAAGAGGTGCTGCGTATTGCCCCCGACATGGTGATCATCGACATCGAATCTCCCAATCGCGACATCCTCGAAGATATGCATGCGCTCAACCGCGAGCAGCCGCGTCCGTTCGTGATCTTTACCCAGGACGACAACCCCGATCTGATCCGCAACGCAGTGGCGGCCGGTGTCAGTGCTTATGTCGTGGGTGACCTCGACCCGGCGCGTGTGCCGCCCGTATTGACGGTGGCAATCACACGCTTTGAACAGTTTCAGGCCGTCAAGCGCGAGCTTGATGACGCTCGCAGTGCTTTGGCCGATCGCAAGCTGATCGAAAAGGCCAAGGGCATACTCATGAAACAGAAGGGCATGGAGGAGAGCGCTGCCTATGGGGCGATGCGCCGCATGGCGATGGATCGCAACCTTAAACTGGTAGAACTCGCGCGCAGCCTGATCGCCGCCGCCGAGTTACTGGCCTGAGCGCCGCACAGGGGACGCACGCGCACATGAATACAAAAACCGTTGAGCAGGAAGAAGTGCGGGTTGGTTACCTGGCGCTCACCGATTGTGCGCCGATTATTGTGGCGGCCGCGCTTGCTCGCGGCGCACGACTGCCTGGCGCTGCCGGCGCCGCTGATTGCCGAGCGCATGAACGGTGAATATCACGATGGTCTTGGTCATCACTGGCAAGACAGTCACGCCGTGCGCTTTCACGACGGTGGGCGGGTTAACTTCCCTTATCTGTCCGATGGCATGTGGTTTCTTACCCAGTTCCGCCGCTGGGGTTTGTTACATACCGAGCCCGATTACCTAGCAAGCTGTCGGACTTAGGACAAATCTGCTGCGACGCTGGGACAGCGGCACAACTACGCCCGCCTTCTCGTTAAATAGCCCCACTATTCGCCTCGAATGCGCGTTTTCTGTCCTCGCTGTCCCACCGTCTCGCGACGAT
>JAYUQF010000271.1:0-4133 GCA_043756885.1 Pseudomonadota bacterium | reverse complement strand
TGGGTTACACCGCGACGGCCGTGCTGGAACATGTCGACGTTGCTTCGCTGCTGGTCGTCGAAATGCTCGATGCTGTGATCGAATGGCATCGTGAAGGGCTGCTGCCGCTGGGCCCAGGACTGCTCGCCGACCCACGCTGTCGATTTGTGCACGGTGATTTTTTTGCTTTGGCAGCCGCCACCGAGGGTTTTGATGCACAAGCACCGGGTCGCCGTTTTGATGCCATCCTGCTCGATATCGACCACTCGCCGGTCGCGCTGCTCGACGCCCGTAGCAGCGGCTTTTACGAACCGGTTGGTCTACACCAATTGGCGACCCATTTAAAGCCCGGTGGCGTGTTCGGGCTATGGTCTAACGATGCGCCCGATGATGCGTTTACTGCACGCTTGTCTGACGTGTTCGCACAAGCCTGGGCCGCGCCCGTGACCTTTGACAATCCGCTGCAGAAGCGGCCGTTTACACAAACGGTGTATCTGGCCTGCACGGCGGCCGAGCCGCGATCGTCATAAGATTTATCCCTGCCGTGTCGGGCGCAGGCCGGCATCGTGACCGTCAAACAATGCAGTTGACGACATACAGTAGGCCGTCGATACCGCAACCCGCTCGACGCCAAGTCCCGGACCACCAGGCACAACATTAACCGCATAACGTGCCCCCGCCCCACTCGCGAAGCTGTCGGGTACAACATCATGCTGCAGCCAATGTTTAACAAGCTCCCCACGCTGCTCCAGCAGAGCTTTGCGACAACTCTGCGCCAGGGTCAAGGCCGCGCGGCTCAGCACTGTTGTTTCAGAAAAATGCGCCCCGACTATCACACCATGACCGTAAGTCACGGCCTTGTTGGCGGTGGTGATGCTACGCAGTAGCCCACCCATTTTCGACAACTGCACGTTGACCATCCACGATACATCGGCGGGCAGCCGCTCGACCGCCGTGTCACACGCCAGGATCTCATCGAGCACAATGGCACAGTCGCAGGCACGCGCAACCGCGCGCAGTCCTAGCAGATCGGTTGGCTGGACTGGCGCTTCCAGCGCACCAAACGGAAAATCGAGGTGGTCGAGATAGCGCACCGCGTCGCGCGCGTTGGCAAACAGATTGGTGGTGTCGGCTCGCACCTGCGCAGGCACTACGCCAGCGTTGCGCAGCGCGACCACCTTCGCGCGGTCGTGCGCGCTGCGTCCAACAAGCTGAATCTTGTAGCGCTCAAAACCTGCGGCGACAGCGTGCGCGAGGCTAGCGTCGAAAACGGGCGGTGATGCATCGCCCAGTACTGCGGTGTAGGTGCATTCGCCGGCAAGCGGATCCAACCCGAGCAATGCCTCAACGGTTATGCCCTCGCGTCGCGCAAAAAGATCCAGGAAGGCCAGCTCCACCGCGCACCAAGCGGCAGGAGTAGCATCGATGACCAAGCGGTGAACATCGACCCATGCGCGCAACGCAGCCAGGTCATGGATATTGGCGCACCACACCGGCCCCCAAGTTTCAATATAAGCCAGGGCGCGGGACAACGATTCGCCCGTTGCGGACTCGCGCGGACAGGCCTCCCCGTAGCCTCGATTACCGGCGCCGTCTTCGATCTTGACCCACACTGATTGGGTACAGGTGCCCGCCACTGCGGTGTGGCGAAACCTGTGTGTAGCAGTCATATCAAGCGTAAAGGCATGCAAAGTCAGTAGGTTCACTAGATCTCCTCCGTCGCCACGCAGGCGCACGAAATGTGGGCCTTACGTAGGGTCCAGGCTGGGATGGCGATAACAGTCCGCGAGCACCAGTAGGAAGCTCGCGAGCACAAGATGAAATGCGTCGGAAGTCCACGCGTGAAACCACGGCGCGGCATTGGGCATCAGGGCACCGATACAAAGTCGTAGCACAGCGCCGGCGAAATACAGCCCACCGCACCAAGCCAGGATGCGACCGCGCGCCGGTGTGTGCTCGAACGAGCCCCGCGCTACTGCCATCGTGCTCGCCAGCATCGCAGACAGAATGACGAGTTGCGCCGGCAGGAGCGCTGCATTGGGCAATACGCTGCCCTGAAGGGTTGCAAACGGCGGTAGAACATCCACGGGGTGGAGCAAGCTTATGGTTTGGGCCAGCACACAAGCCGCGAACAAGGCAGTTAAGTCTCCCAGCAGCACTGCGCGCCATGGGTCAGGTTGTATCGGACGGTGGCTTGGAGCGTTTTGTCGGAACGGTGTCATGACAGGTTCACGCACGATGGAGAATGATCGGAAGTTTAGTTATGCCACCTTAAAGGACAAGTTTGATAGACAAAGTAACAATATAATTAACTAAGAGTCTAGTTTTGCTAAACCACGGGATGAGCAATGCCCAAAGCCGTACAACTCGTTGACGCCCTTAAGCGCGAAATGCGCGCGCGGCGGCTGACCTATAAAGACTTGGCGCTCAAGCTCGAACTCAGCGAAGGTGCAATCAAGCGCATGTTTGCCCTAAACCGCATGACGCTCGACCGCGTCGACCAGATCTGCGACATCCTGAAAGTTGATCTGGCGGAGCTCGTGGACAACTACGTGCAGGATGAACAGCGACTCGACCAGTTAACCGAAGCCCAGGAGCGGCTGCTCGTGCAAGACCCTAAACGTCTGCTGGTCGCTGCCTGTGTACTGAACCGCTGGTCCTTCGAGGAAATCCTCGATATTTACGCGGTAAACCACACTGAGTGCATTCGTCATCTGGCGGCGCTCGACAAAATTCAATTTATCGAACTGCTGCCCGGTAACCGCTACCGCATCAAGGTGTCGGACAGCTTTCGCTGGCGTTCAGGTGGTCCGATTGAGCGGTTTTTCGAGCGCCTTATCGCCGATGAATTCCTCAATACCGACTTTCGCGAGGCGAGCCAAAGTCGGGTGTTTTTGCACGGCTTCCTGAGCGAGCGCGGGCGCGAGGAGTTGATTGCAGCGGTCGATCGCATCGCGGTGACGTTCCGCGATCTGCTCAAACGCGACCGCGCAATGCCGGCGCGCGCGCGCCAGCACGTCGGCTTTTTGATTGCCTTCAGACCGTGGAATTTTTCAATCTACGACCCCATTCGCAAGCAGCGCGTGGGCCAAAAACGCGAGAGTTGAGATGCCCATATTGCAGGCCGCGAAGTCAGCCAAACGCCGTGGCCTGGCGAAGGCTTTTTCCAAACGCTGACGCGCATATTCATGCGCAGGAATTAGATGGTGCCGGCTAGAGGAGTCGAACCCCTGACCTGATGATTACAAATCAACTGCTCTACCAACTGAGCTAAGCCGGCATGTTGGACTTTCCGAGGGCGCGTATTGTGGCTTGCCCGGCGGCAATTGGCTAATCCGTCAGGCCCTCGACCATGGGCTTGCCTTCCAGACTGGCGTTTTGGGCTTGTTCGTCGTCGGTTTTCATATCGTCGCAGACGATGGTTTTCTGCTTGGCGCTGCTGCCCAGCAAGGTGGCGGGGATCTCGGGCACTTCTATGTAAGCCTCAGCTAAACGCGCCGCCAGCCAGTACCAATCCGAGGTCTCGAAACGCGGCACAACCACCGGCTTATAGCCTTTGTCGTTTAACTCAGCCAGGCGGCGGTTGACCGAGTCCTGGGACCGGAAAAAACCCAGTGAGATCGAATTTTTCATCTCGCCACGGCGAATGAGCAGGGTGTCTTCAATACCGCGGTCGTGCAGTTCCGCCAGGTTCCGCTGCGCGGCACGGTCCGAGCTGGGTTCAAGATAAACCCAGAAAAATTGCCGCTTAGGCGCGGCTTCGGCGCGCATATAAGTGGCAGCGACATAGTCGTGCAGCCAGTCGCGTACTTGATCGCGTGCTGCTGCGTCAGCAAACGGGCCAACATCCACGCACAAATCAGCGGCGACAACGTCGGCCTGCACTTCGGCGGTGACGGGCGACGGTACGGCGGCGGGCTGCGTTTGGCGCAATGGTGGCAGGCTGGATAACTCTGCTACCAGTTTAATCGGGGCGGCGTCGTTGGGTATCGGCTCATGCACAACCTGGCTGCGCGCCAGGGTTTGCACGTGGTTCCGGTATTGCCATGCGACCAGGCCAACGTTCACCAGCAACAGCACGATGGCCAGTATTTTCATGGTTCTTGTGTCAGCGCGAGTACGGCCAAGCCGCGCAGTACGAGATCGGGCAAATG
>JAYUQF010000270.1:0-1643 GCA_043756885.1 Pseudomonadota bacterium | reverse complement strand
TGGCTAACCGGCGGTCGGTCATGACGCTTTATGCAGACGCTGCCGATCCGCTGGGCCACAGTGTGCGCCTCGTGTTGATGGAAAAGGACATCAATGTCGAAATTCATTTCATTGATGAAGACAGCAAACCCGAGGATCTGAACGATCTCAACCCTTACCATAATCTGCTGACGTTGATTGATCGCGATCTGGTGCTTTACGACGCTCAGATCATGATGGAATACCTCGACGAACGTTACCCGCATCCACCGTTAATGCCGGTCGACCCGGTGTCGCGGGCCAACAATCGCCAGTTCCGCTACCGCATCGTGCGCGATCTCTACTCTCTGGCGGCTGACATTGATGGTGACAACGAAATCGCTGCAGCCTCAGCGCGCAAGACCATGCGTGATAACCTCATGGCAATTGCGCCAGTGTTTGGGCAATTCCCATTTTTCATGTCGGCCGAGTTTTCCCTGGTCGATCTATGCATGGCCCCATTGTTATGGCGGCTGCCGCGTTATGACGTAAAACTGACGCCGCAGGCCAAGCCGTTACTCAAATATGCTGACAAGCTGTTTGACCGCCGTGCTTTCCAGATCAGCCTGTCTCCTGTTGAACAGGAAATCCGCTGAGATTTTTTGCCACTCACCCCGTGAGCAAAACAACGCCCATGACCTCCACCCGGCCCTATCTCATTCGGGCCTTATACGAGTGGCTGGTTGACAATCAGTGCACGCCTCACCTTTTGGTTGAAGTCAGCGACGACCAGGTTCGAGTCCCTAGACAATTCGTGAAGAAGGGCGTGATCGTTTTAAACGTCTCGCCCACGGCAGTTAAGCACCTTGTGCTTGGCAACGAGCGGATCAGTTTTAGTGCGCGCTTCGGCGGCGCATCCCATGCTATCGACGTACCCGTGAACGCGGTGCAAGCCATCTACGGCCGTGAAAATGGTCAGGGGATTTTTCTCGGTGAAAGTACCGACGCGGTTGGTCAGGCCGCACCTGCAGGCGACGGCAGCCCAATCATCGAAACGGGCGCTACAAACAAGCCACCGCACTTGACCATCGTGAAATAGAGCGCATTCGTTCGTTTCAGCCGCGCGCTCTTGTTATTGATACTCGAATAACTTCACGACGCGTTGGACACCGGCTGTTTGACTTGCGATCTGCGCAGCCAAGTCCGCCTCTTGTTGTGTGACCAAACCCAGCAGATAGACTGTGCCGGCTTCCGTCACGACCTTGATGCGGATCGCATTCAGCTCTTTAGCGCCTACTATCCTGGCCTTGACGCTGGTCGTCAGCCAGCTATCTTTGGTACGCGCCGTGAGTGGGCTCGGGGCGGCAATAGTTACCTCGTTATGTGTGGTGCGTACTTTTTCGATGCCTTTCACCAACTCGAAAACTCGCGTACGCATATCCTCGGTCGGCGCCTCGCCGCTAAGTAGCACAATCTGGTTGTAACTGGTGACGTTGATATGGACCTGCTGAGCAAGATCCTTTTGGCCATGCAAAGCGTTACCGGCCTTAAGTTCGATGCTTTCGTCCTCTACTTGGCTACCCGCAGTGCGAGGGTCATTGATTACAGATGCGCCGCCGGCGGCGCCGCCAAGCATCACACCGACACAGCCGCTGAGTACTCCCACAACGATCGTTAGCGCAAAC
>JAYUQF010000269.1:0-11920 GCA_043756885.1 Pseudomonadota bacterium | reverse complement strand
ATACCCTGCTGACGGCGGTGGTTGCCGATGCGGCCACCGGTCTGCGCCACAACGCACGCCGCACCTTGATGGGCCAGGGCATGGGCACGATAGCGAGCGCTCTGGCCGGTGGCATTGCCGGCTCCGGTACCACCGCGGCGACGCTGGTGGCGGTCAAGAGTGGCGGCGCACGGTGGGTTTCTGGCGTGGTCGCGGTGTTCTTTCTGGTCCTCATTGTTTTTGCCGGTGACGCGGGTCGGGTACTGCCGACAGGCGCCCTCGCGGGTGTCATCATAGCGGTTGCTATCGATGTCGCTGATCGTGACATCCTGGTCTGGGCACGTCAGCGTCGCACCCGTCAGGACGCCATGATCGCGGTGCTGGTGACAGGCATCACGGTGTTTTACAACCTCGTAGCGGCGGTGGGTGGTGGCGTCGCCATCGCGATCCTGTTGTTCATTCGCGAGCAGGCAGCCACGCCCATCGTCAGCCGCCGCTCCAGCGCGCGCGAGGCGCGTTCAATCAAGGCACGGCCGGAAGCCGAGCGCACGCTGATCGAACAGCATGGCGAGCGCATCGTCATTTTCGAACTGCGCGGTAATCTGTTTTTTGGCACCACCGATCGCCTGATAGACGAGCTGGGGCCGGCCTTGAACGGACCAAACTGGGTGATCCTGCACCTGCGCAAGGTCACCCATATTGATTTGACGGCGGTGAAACTGTTGCAGCAGGTAGCCAACCGCTTACACCAACGGGGTGGGCTGCTGCTGTTTTGCGAGCTGCATGCGCAGAGCGGCGTTGGCGAAGATTTTGAGCAGGCCTTGCGCTTGATCAGCGATAAACGTTCCAACGCACCGGTGCGCACCTTCAACGGGCGTGATGAGGCGCTGGAGTTTGCCGAGAACGCCTTGCTCGAAATTCTGGATTACAGTCGTACCCGCATCGACGAGGTCGTGCCCTTGGTCAGCAATGCCATCGTGCGCTACCTCAATACCATTCAAATCGATGTTCTCGCGCAGCATCTGCAAGCGCGTCATGTGGCGCAGGGCGCAAATCTGTTCATCGAAGGCGAAAGTGGCGACGAGCTGTATCTGGTCATGTGCGGGCAGGTCGATATTCAACTGCGCACCACCACCCATCACTACAAGCGCTTGGCCGTTTATGGGGCGGGCAGTTTTTTTGGCGAACTGGCGCTCTTAAAACAGGGCCCGCGCGCTGCTCATGCGGTGGCGGCCGCGCCGACTGATCTGATGGTGTTGTCCTACACGGCCTTCGACGCTATCAAGCGTCATGAAGCAGCGTTGGCCATTGCGCTGTTAATCGCCATTTGTGACACGCTCGTCAACAATCAACGCTGGTCGACACGCGAGTTGCAACGCCTTTCTGAGTGGTAGCCGCCACCCTCCTCGTGTCATTCGACACACCAGGGAATTCCTATTGATAACGCCCAACGTAAGGCGGCTCTCACTCATGCCCTCAAACGACTTGGTGAAGGTGACGGTGAGCCTGGAAACAGCGACGCGAAAATGCGCGCGGGTCATCTACGCGTCGACTGTGCAGCGGACTCAGGCTGCGCCGACGTGTTGCAGCCAGATCGTCAGATCATCGGCACCACCGATCAGCGTGCCGTTAATGAAGATCTGCGGAAACGTTGTACGGCCAGCCACCGCGCGCAAGGTGCGATCGGTGAAATCGCGGTTCAACACCAGTTCGTCAAAAGTTATATCCGCTGCTTCCAGGGCCTGCTTGGCACGCACACAATGGGGGCAGCCTTGGCGGCTCAATACCGCCACATCCAGTGGTTTGGCAGCCGCGGGTGCGAGATACGCCAGCATCGTATCGGCGTCTGAAACGTCGAAGGGATCACCAGGGCGCTCCGACTCAATGAACATCTTCGCCACCACGCCATCACGCACCAGCATGGAGTAGCGCCATGAGCGCTGCCCAAAACCCAAGTCTTGTTTACCCACCAGCAGCCCCATGGCCTGGGTGAATTCACCGTTACCATCGGGCAGAAAACGAATATTGAACGCCTGTTGCTGCGCCTGCCATTCGGCCATGACAAACGCGTCATTCACCGATATGCACACGATTTCGTCCACCCCGTGTTTTTTCAGCGTTGTTGCCAACTGGTTATAACGTGGCACGTGGGATGACGAACAGGTGGGGGTGAACGCCCCGGGCAATGAGAACACCACCACCGTGCGCCCCGCAAAAATTTCAGCGCTTGTTACGTTCAGCCATTCATGACCGGGTCGGGTACGAAACGTGACATCAGGCACACGGTGGCCTTCTTTATTCTCAAACATGCGTGTTTCCTCGAAAATTAACTTGCGCGGTTAAAGGGTCGGTATCAGCTCGATGGCGAGCACTATAGGAAAGCCCGAGAACGCCGTGAAATTGAATCTCTTGCGTGCCTCGATAGGTCGTGTCTATCGAGGCGCACTGCGCGGGACACCAGCGCAATTGATTGCGTGGGCAAGTGCTGCGTTGAGTAGAGCGTTTTTCAGGGCTCGGTGCTGGTACCTCGTCCGCGCCGCCAGTAGACTCGCGCAGCGTCAATGAGGAGAACAACGCGTGGTGTCCAAGCTAGAGCGGGTCGTGATCCCGGTCACCCCTTTTCAGCAGAATTGTTCGGTGCTGTGGTGTAGTGCCACCCGCCGCGGCGCGGTGGTCGACCCGGGTGGCGATCTGGAACGCATCGCGGCCTGTGTGCAGGCCGAAGGCATTACGCTGGAAAAAGTTCTGCTGACTCATGCGCATCTTGATCATTGCGCAGGCGCGCGGGTGTTCGCCGACGCCTGCAAAATTCCGATCGAAGGACCCGAGGCGCAAGATCAATTCTGGTTGAGCGCGCTGCCGCAGCAGGCGCACAAGTACGGCTTTCCAGCGGCGCCCAGCTTTACACCAGACCGCTGGCTGGTAGATGGAGATAGCGTGAGTTTTGGCGAACAGACCGTGCAGGTGCTGCATTGTCCCGGTCACACGCCGGGCCATGTGGTTTTTTACCACGCCTCGGGGGTGGCCTTTGTCGGTGATGTATTGTTTCAGGGCTCAATTGGCCGGACCGATTTTCCGCGCGGCAATCACGGGCAGTTGATTGACTCAATTCGCAGCAAATTATGGCCGCTGGGCGACGCTGTCACGTTTGTGCCCGGCCATGGTCCGGAGTCAACTTTTGGTTTCGAGCGACGCACCAATCCTTTTGTTGCCGACGAATTGTTTGATTAATGGCCAACGAGCTGGCTATTGCGAAATACGCTGCTATATTTGATGCAGGGCGTGCGAACGACGAGCCATACCGACGAGACTAGCCGGCCGCCGCCTGACGTGACGCGTCATCCCCGCACGGACTCACACACGGTACGTGCAAACCCCAGGACCTTGCTCAGCGAGGTCAAATCGTCGGTCTAAAACCCCGCCCTCGTGCGGGGTTTTTTTTATGGCGCGTGCGCCAGTGCCGAACGCTTGCTCGCCGTCATTGCACCTACCCGGCACGCGTTGGTGCGGCGCGCAGCGCTAATCGCTCTAGTCAAATACCACCAGCAGATCTTTTGCTTCCACTTGCGAGCCGGGCTGCGCCACAACCTCGGCGATGCGCCCGTCTCGCTCGGCTCGAATGCTGGTCTGCATCTTCATTGCTTCGATAGTCATGAGCGCATCGCCCTTGCTGACCTGGTCACCGGCCCGCACGTTGATCTGCGCAATCAGGCCTGGCATCGGCGCGCCGACGTGGCGTGCATTACCGGCTTCGGCCTTGACCCGCGGCGCCTTTAGAACCGGCTGGGTTCGATCCTCGATTCTGACCGTGCGTGGTTGGCCGTTGAGTTCGAAATAAACGCTACGCATACCGTCATCGTGATGTTCGTTGGTACCCAGGTAGCGGATCAGCAAGGTTTGACCGCGGTCGAGCGCGACGTTGATTTCCTCGCCCGACTGCATACCGTAAAAAAACACCGAGGTCGGCAGATCCGTCAAGTCGCCGTACTGGCGCCGGGTGTGGGCGTAATCTACAAACACATCGGGATACATAAGAAAAGACGCGAGTTCGTAGTCGCTGATATGGCGATCAACTTTCTGTTCGGCCTCTATACGCGCGCCCTCCAGATCAACCGACGGTATGACGGAACCCGGGCGTACCGTGATGGGGCTCTGCCCGGCGAGAATTTTGTGCTGCAGGGCGGGTGGGAATCCGCCGGGTGGTTGGCCCAGATCACCACGGAAAAACGACACCACCGAGTCGGGAAATGCGACGTCAATCAGCGGGTCTTCCACCGCGGCGCGTGACAGACCACTGGTCACCATCATCAAAGCCATATCACCCACAACCTTGGAACTGGGCGTGACTTTGACGATATCGCCAAACATATCGTTGACCTCGGCATAGGCTTGCGCAACTTCCGGCCAGTGTTCACCCAGGCCAAGCGCGCGCGCCTGTTCGCGCAGATTGGTGTACTGCCCGCCGGGCATGCCGTGCACATACACTTCGGACGCGCCCGCACGTTCTTCGCTTTCAAATGCCAGGTAGTTGCCGCGTACTTCATCCCAGTAGTGCGACAACTGGCGGATAGCGTTTGGATCAAGACCGCTCTCACGGGGGCCATGGCGCAGCGCTTCAACTATCGAGCCGAGATTGGGCTGCGAAGTGAGGCCGCTCATGGCATCCATCGCGGCATCAACCGCATCAACACCCGCTTCGATGGCAGCCAAGACACTGGCCGCTGCAATACCGCTGGTATCGTGGGTATGAAAGTGGATGGGAATGGTGATTTCCTGCTTGAGAGCGCTGACCAGATCGCGCGCCGCCTGCGGGCGACACAGGCCGGCCATGTCCTTGATAGCCAGTACATGGGCACCGGCCGCCTCCAGTTCTTTGGCCATTTTCACGTAGTAGCGCAAATCGTATTTGGTACACCGCGGGTCGCTCAGGTTGCCGGTGTAGCACATCGCCGCCTCAGCAAGCTTGCCGGTCTCCACCACCGCGTCGATGGCCACGCGCATGTTTTCCACCCAGTTCAGCGAGTCGAAAATACGGAAAATATCGACGCCGGCGTGGGCGGCCTGCTGTACAAAATAAACAACGACGTTGTCGGCGTAGTTTTTGTAGCCCACGCCATTGGATGCACGCAGCAGCATTTGGGTGAGGATATTGGGCATACGCTCGCGCAACGCTGTCAGACGTCGCCACGGGCATTCGTGCAAAAAACGCATCGCGACGTCAAAGGTCGCACCACCCCAGCATTCCACCGAGAGCAGTTCCGGCACCAGACGCGCGTAGGCGTCGGCCACCACCAGCATGTCGAAGCTGCGCACGCGGGTGGCAAGCAAAGACTGATGGGCATCGCGGAAGCTGGTATCAGTAATCAAAACCTGTTTCTGATCCAGCATCCATTGCGCAAAGCCGCGCGCACCCAGCGTTTCAAAGCGCTTGCGCGACCCATCGGCAATCGTGTGACCCGCACAATTTGGCGCCCGTGGTCGGCGCAACACGCGCGGCTGAACGCGGCCGGTGACGGCCGGATTACCGTTCACTGCGACGTCGGCAACAAAACGCAGCAGGCGCGAAGCACGATCACGACGGCGGGGAAACACCAGCAGCTCGGGCGTTTCATCGATGAAGCGGGTGGAGTATTCGGCCCGGCGGAATTGCTGGTTCTCCAGCAAGCCGATCAAAAAGCGCAAGTTGGTATTGACGCCGCGAATGCGAAACTCGCGCAGCGCGCGCAACATACGCTGTGATACTTCATCGGGGCTGTTGCCCCACGCGGTGATCTTGACCAGCAGGGAATCGTAATAGCGCGTGATGCGTGCACCGACATACGCCGTGCCGGCGTCGAGACGGATACCAAAACCGGCGGGGCTGCGGTAAGCAGTGATGGTGCCGTAGTCGGGGATGAAGTTGTTTTCGGGATCCTCGGAGGTCACGCGACATTGCACCGCGTGACCCCGCATGGTGATGTCTTTTTGTGCTGGGACGCCTGATTCGTCGCTGCCAATGGCGCAACCTTGTGCGATCCGAATCTGGGCTTTCACGATGTCGATACCGGTGATCGCTTCCGACACGGTGTGTTCAACTTGAATGCGCGGATTCACTTCGATGAAAAAGAACGCGCCGGTATCGGTGTCCTGCAGGAACTCGACGGTGCCGGCATTGACGTATTGCGCTTGCCTGCACAGCGCCAGGGCAGCTGCGCAAATGGACTGGCGTTGTGTCTCGTCCAGATAGAGGGCCGGCGCGCGCTCGACAATTTTTTGATTGCGACGTTGTACCGTGCAGTCGCGTTCAAACAGGTGGACCAGATTGCCGTGGCTGTCGCCCAGCACTTGCACTTCGACATGGCGCGCGCGCCGCACCAGTTTTTCGAGGAAAACCTCGTCATTACCAAAAGCGAGGCCTGCTTCTTTGCGTCCGATATCAACCAGTTCATGCAGCGAGTCAAGCCCCTCGATAACACGCATGCCGCGACCGCCACCGCCCCACGAGGCTTTCAGCATGAGGGGATAACCGACACTGGCTGCCAGCTTTTCGATCTCGGCCGGATCCCGTGGCAAGGCCCTGGTGGCCGGCATCAAGGGCACACCGCTGCGTTGTGCCAGTTCACGCGCCGCGACCTTGTTGCCCAGCAGTCGCATGACCGCCGGTGGTGGGCCGATGAAGATCAGACCCGCCGCCTCACACGCCTCGGCAAACTCCGGACTCTCCGCCAGAAAGCCATAACCTGGATGGATAGCATCACAGCCGGCGGCCAGAGCGGTCTGCACAATTTCTTCGATCTGCAGATAAGCTTGCACCGGTGTGCATCCCGCGCCGATCGGGTGCGCTTGCTCAACCTTGAAGCGATGCAGGGCAAAACGATCCTCGTGGGAGTAGACGGCGACGCAGTCGATGTCGAGCTCAGCCGCGGCGCGCATCACACGGATGGCGATTTCACCACGATTGGCTACCAGCAGTTTATTGATGCGTTTCATTAGGCTTTAAGGTCCGTTGTCACGCACTGGTGACAGATGATGGGTAAACAGGGATTACACAGCGCTCAAGCGCTCGCACTTCCCAGTATCACGTCGCGCGCCAGCATACGGGCAAGAATTGTACCGCCCGCTTCAATCAGTCCGGCAAGATCTGTCTGTCCCAGCTCGGTGGCAATACGGCTGAAGATTTCGCGGCCTGTCAGCCCCTCGCCAAGCATGATCAATTCGAGCAGGCGCGCGGCAGCGGGATTGAGGTCGAGAAAGCCGTATTCGTGCTGCGTATCGCGAAAAGCTGCAATGACCGTTGTTTGTGCTGGCGCGACCTCGGGCAGATAAGCGCTACCGATAGCGTGGACCGGAAAACGATAACGATGCATCACCATGATGGGGTTCGCGACCGGTACACCCGTGAGCAGGTCGCCGTGGTGGTCTATACCCTCGCGACGCAGGCAACGTGGGTCGGCACCAAGCAGACTCTCCAGCCAATCAAAATGCGCCACTTCCGCCAGAAACGGTAAGCTCGCCGGGGCCTCGAATGTGTGTTCGAGATAAGCGAGAAATTCCCGTGGCAAGTCGACAAACGCGGCGGCCCGCGCGCGGTGCCGCAGCAGATAGTCGCGCACCATGGCGTGCCATTGGAGGTCGTTCATCACCGCCCGCACGCGCGGATAGTTGTCACGCATAAAACCTTCGATGTTGGCGTAGACCGCGGTACGGTAAACATCCAGGCGACGCGCTTCGTGAGCGCCCGGAGGTACAGCCTGTTCAGGGTCGCGCAGATAGGCCGCAAATGCGCGCTGGATAGCCAACAATTGCGCCTCTGCGGGTGGGTTCATGCGGCCAGTCCGTCGCGCCCAGCGGCCATGCGCAGTTGCATTGCGGCGATTTGCTGCACTTCCGGCAGTACGCTCGCCAGGGGCGGAATGTTTTCGTCGCGCTCCAGCAGGGTCGGAAATACACCGCAGCGCTCATAGGCAAATGCCAGCAGCTCCCATACCGGATCAATGACAGGCGTGCCGTGACTGTCGATCAGCAGACCATGACACGCTTGGCTGTGGCCAGCGATATGGCCGTAAACAATACGCTCAGCCGGCAGGCCGGCGAGGAATGCGCGCGGGTCATAATCGTGATTGATGCTGTTGACGTAGATATTGTTAATGTCGATAAGCAGATCGCAATCTGCTTCTGCCAGCACCGCATTGATGAAGCTCAGCTCATCGAGCTCATCGGACAAACGCACGTAGTAAGAAGGATTTTCCACCGCAATGCGCCGTTCGAGGCGGTCTTGAACGATGCGGATGCGTGCCGCAATGTGACGCACAGCTTCGGCCGTGAAAGGCATGGGTAGCAGTTCGTAGAGCTGGCCATCCGCCGCGCAGAACGATAGATGGTCGCCATAAATGACCGCCTGATGTCGGGCAAGAAAGCCCTTGATAGCATCGATAGCAGACATATCGAGCGGATCCGGGCCGCCGAGATTGAGCAGCAGCCCGTGACACAGTAAGGGCCGTTGCGCGCTTATGTGTGCAAACGCCTCGCCCAGACGGCCGCCGACACCTAACCAGTTTTCCGGTGCAACCTCAAAAAATTTTATTTCGTCGGGGATGGCATCCAGCAACGCCCCCAGGTGGGGGCGCCGCAGCCCGAGCCCGGTGCCGTTGATGCGGTAGGTCCGCTGCACCGGTGTTGCGCAACTCGTATTAGCGTGACGCTTCCTTGGCGGTATGTGGCATGGAGCAACTGGCGCCGGAGAAGGTCCCACACACCGCAGGATCTTTTTTGCCGGTGCCAAGCTTGCCATCCGAATAGGCGGCTTTCTGATCGCCACCATAGGTAAAGCCGGTTTGATCGTCGATTTTGACCTTGTTGCCCTGCATATCGACCGCATCCCCGGCGAGCATCGTGGCGGGACCAAATTCAATCATCTGGAACGGGTTGTCAGCGGCATTGGCAGCACCCGCCAAGGCCATGACCACACCGGCGCCGAGTGTTGCCGCGATCGGCTTCAGCTTGTTCTTTTGCATGACGGAAGTTTCCTTGAAGGGACTGTTTGGTTTGGGCCTGCCGTCCGCGCGGATGGGCAGCGGTGCGCTTGCTTGAACGCGAGCTTTGGAGCGTTGGAAATGCTATCGACCGCTGGTATATAAGTCTAGGCGTGGAAAGCGACCAAGTTCGGCCGCTAACTGTTTGGGCCAAGTCCGACTGGCTACCAGGCAGTCGTCCTCAACACGCGAGCAAAAAAAACCCCGCAAGGCAATCTGCCGCGGGGTAACGCAAAGTAGAGCGTAACGCTATCGCTACGGGGCCAATGTTAGCTCGCCGCAAGCGCGCGACCTTGGGCTTTTTTTTTAAATACCTTAAGTGAGGGACTTAAGGACGCTGGTCAATATTATCTCGTCAACACCGAGGGTGTTCGTGAGGGGTTGCGGCCAGGCGCGTTTCGCCGGCAATAGCGTGCTATTGCCAAGAATGCAACGTCGCTGCGGCCGCTCACGAACGGCCGAATGTAGAGAGTGTTTGACCAGGGTCCTAATCACCGATGCCGCCTAAAGATATGTTCATCCTCGCTCTCCCGCTGCTGCTGGTGGTGATGGCGGCGAGCGCTGACAGCGGTGCCGAGCCCGGCTCTGCGCGTGACGAGGTGGCGGCCGTCTCGGACCTCGCGAGCAAAGCGCAGGCAGGCGATGCCATTGCGCAAAATAACCTGGGCGTGTTTTACCTCAAGGGCCAGGGTGTCAGTCAGGACTACGTCCGTGCCCGTGAGTTCTTCGCGGCCGCAGCCGAGCAACACCTGCCCGGCGCGATGTTCAACCTCGGCACAGTCTATCTGCGCGGTTACGGCGTCGCAGCTGAACCGTCGCGCGCCCTCGACTGGTTCCAACGTGCCGCCGCCCTCGACGATCGGGAGTCCCAATTCTCGCTTGGCGTGATGTATACCCGCGGCCAGGGCACCTCACCCGACCCGCGGTTGGCCAAGGAGTGGTTCCAAAAAGCGGCGACCGCCGGCATGGCCGCGGCCCAGTTCAATCTGGCCATGCTGATACTGCAAAACCCGGCCGGCAACGAAGACGAAGCACAAGCGCTCGAGTGGTTGGCAAAAGCCGCCCAGCAGGGCTACAAGCGCGCCAATCTGGCCATCGCCAAACTCGATCTCAACCATAACGACGATCCATCGCGCTTGGCTCACGCCGCGACAGTGCTGCGCGAGCTGGCTCATAGCGGGGATGCCGAAGGACAAATGCAGTTTGGTCTCATGAACTTGTTTGGCAAAGGGCTGCCGCTGGATGAGGGTGAGGGGCGTTTCTGGTTGCGCGAGTCAGCGCTGCAGGGTCTGGTCGCGGCGCAAGTGAGCTTGAGCTCGGTTTTTGCCCAGGGCATCGGTACGGCGCAGGATCCGGTGGAGGCCTATGCGTGGCTGAGCGTGGCTGCTGATCAAGACCAAACGCTTGTATCAGCGCTGACCGAATCCAGTGCACGCCTGACGTCCGAACAGCACAAACAAGCCGAGCTTCTGGCGCACGAGCTGCGCAATAAAATTAGCGGCCAAAACAATCGGCCCGATTGACCGTCTATAGGTCGAAGGTCAGGCGGCCAAACCCTTGCGATACACTGTCAACCGCCTCGCGCCCTAAAAGATCTACCGAATCGGAACCTATCCATGCCCCTGATCTTTGCTGTTTCTCTGCATTATTCGCGCCTGCGTGTGGCCATGCTGGCCTTGATGCTGCTTGGCAGCCTGACAGCAACAGCCGCCGATAACGCTACCCCGCACGCCGTTGGCGGCACGGCCGATGCCACTACCGTAATGCCGCCCACGCCAGCCCCTGCCGAGCAAAACAAGCAGTGCTTCAACGGCTGCCAGCGTTGGGGACAGATGTGCAACGTTGATCCACGCGGCGTTTATAAATGCCAACGGCGTTGCGAGAAATTCGGGGAGATCTGCGAATGAACGACCCAATCACCCCCCCATGGTCGGTCATTGATTGTGTCATCCTCGACATGGACGGCACGCTGCTCGATTTAAATTTCGACACGCAGTTATGGAGTGAGTTGTTGCCACGTCGTTACGCCGCGCGCCAGGACATTGCCTTGGACATCGCGCGGCAGCAGGTAAGCTGTCGACTGCAATCCCGGCGCGGCTCCCTGCCGTGGTACTGCCTGGAACATTGGAGCGACACTTTAGGCATCGACATGCACGCGCTTGAAGTCGAACTCGCCCACCTCGTACGCGCGCGGCCTGGTGCCATCGATTTCCTGGCGTGGGTTAAAGCACGGAACGCGCGTCTGGTGCTCGCCACCAATGCTCACCCTGCCAGCCTTGAGCGCAAGCTGGCGGCAACCGGTATTGGCCCGTTTTTCACCGACATCTACAGCGCCCACACCCTCGGCGCAGCCAAGGAAAGCGACCTGTTCTGGAACGCTTTGCACGACAAAATAGGCTTTGACCCAACACGAACTTTGTTCATCGACGATAACGCGCAAGTGCGAGCCGCCGCGCGCAACTGGGGAATTGCCTACTTGTTTGGCATCGCCCGGCCGGACAGCCAAGGACCTGAAGTGAGCGCGACGGACTGCCGCTGCCTGGAAGATTTTGCCGAGCTGACAGAAAGCTAGTTCGCGCGCATCCAATTCAGATCGAATACTGCGCGGTTGTCGCGCACGGCACGCTGTTCGAAGCGGGTAAGCACGCGTTCATGGGGCCGCGGCGCCCATGCCTCGACTCCCGCCAAATTCAACCACCGTGCATCAAGCGCTACGGCAGCGCGGACCTGTAAGGCGTAATCGGCATCGTCGGTGGCAAAGCGGACTCGACCGTGTTGCTTAAGCCGTGTTGCAAGTAGCGAAAGCAGTTCCCCTTGCACCAGCCGGCGTTTGTTATGGCGCTTTTTGGGCCACGGGTCGGGGAAAAAAACATAGACCGCGTCGAGTGCGGCGCACGGCATTGCGGCCAATAATTCCAGGGCGTCGCCGT
>JAYUQF010000268.1:0-4154 GCA_043756885.1 Pseudomonadota bacterium | reverse complement strand
CCGGACGACAGCCCAAGACTCGATACCGGATACGGCGGGTCACCGCTTCCCGGACGGGACTTCCACCCGCAAGTACAACGGCGCCTCGTGGCGCACGAATAAGGAAGCGCGAAAACCCCGCTTCCTGCGTCATCAGCCGCGCCATGGCGGCGCCAAACCCCAGAGTGCCAAGACCTTCAACGTCCGCTGTCGACATACTCAAAAACATGCAGCACAGCAGCGAGAAAATGGGGGCAGACATGACCAATTTCGTCGAACACATCAACAAACGCTGTGGTGGCAGTTAATCGAGCCTGGACCGATGTCGGTGCCGATCACGTCAACGTCTTCCAGCGTTCGATGATCTCCTGCCGCTTGTAGGGCCCCCCGGGCTGCCGGCCATTGTTATGGTCTGGGCGCGTCAAAAAAATCTGCCCCCGATCAGATTTCTCGCCAATCGTCGTAACACGGCGCTTAAAGAAAACCTATCTGTGGTCTAGCATACATAGAAGGGAACTCGGTCGACATTACGCTCGACCGAACATACATCGACGAACTCGGAGGCTCTCATGACAACGCAAACGGCACCTGCTTACAGCGCCCAACCAACGCAAAATCACCTGCTAGCTGCGCTGGACCCAAATGAAAACAGTTGCATCCTGTCGTCTCTAGATCTCGCCTTCTTGCCGCTGGGCGAAGTGTTGTATGAAGCGGGTGGCCGCATCACCCACGCCTACTTTCCCGTCGATTGCGTTGTTGCCAACGTTTATGAAACCAATACCGGCAACACGGGAGAAAGCTTGATTGTGGGAAACGACGGTATGCTGGGCGTCGAACTGGTCATGCCAAGTCAAACGGCCACGGCACGCACCCTTGTCGTGAGCAAAGGGCTCGCATATCGAGCGCCGGCAAAAGTGGTTACGGCCCAAAGTCATCTCTACGGCGACTTTTTTGCATTGGTTCTGCGTTATGTACAGGTAACACTGGCTCAGATATCGCAAACGGCCGCATGTAACCGCCATCATTCAATTGACCAGCAGCTGTGTCGATGGCTCTTGCTGGCGTTGGACCGTATTCCCAACGGCGAGCTCACGATGACGCATGAGCTGATCGCAAACATGCTTGGGGTTCGTCGGGAAAGTGTCACTGCCGCTGCAGCAAAGCTCCAGCAGAGAGGAGTAATCTCGTATAGGCGAGGACATATCTCGGTATTAAAGCGCGCTGTGCTGGAACAACTCAGTTGCGAGTGTTATGCGGTCGTCCAAAACGAGGCCAATCGATTGCTACCTGACTGTGCTGCGACACCAACCATAAGGAAAGTAACAAGTCGGCACGACGAACGAGCCGTAGCGCCGCGCAACATGTCGCCGGATATGCGTCTGGTTGCGCCGTCCAAGCCAAATTCGCCCCACGCGGCCGCGCGCAACCCGCCGGGCCTTCCGAAAACGAGCCTCGCGAGTTGAATAGCGGCTGCTGTGACGGGCTTGCCGTTGTAGCCACTCACAGCTCCCACGAACGCCCCCGCAGCCTCAGGCACGGTCAATCGCAGCGTGGTGCTTTCGAGCTGCACTGGGAAGAATGCCCGCGAGGACTGCAGCGCAATTGTGGATGAGCACGCCGCCATCGCGCCACGTATGACAAAAACGGGGCATGAGCAGGTGCTAAATCTGACGCGCCAGCAACAGCATTTTCCGCGTGACTCGATGTCAGTGACACATCTTTGATATATAGCGCACTATTTCACGCAGTTAGAATTTAATTCGATATAAGAACGACTATCCAGCCATAAATTTTATTTATTCGACCCTTTCCAGAAATTGCGAGGAAAAGCTTATCCCTTTTCTACCAACGCTTTGAGTCGCACGAGACCGTCGGCAAAATCGCCACCGATCATCTTGTCCATATTCATGAACACACTCACAGTCGGCACTACGGCGCCGAGCGAGGTGAAGATGCGCGTGACTATGGTGCGCCCTTTCAGCGCAATAAATGACGTGACGTGATGATGGCGTAGAGTTGCTCCGCCGGTGCGTTGATGACCTGACTGCGACTGACGGTATACGAGTCGGGTTTCGTGGCGGCGTAGGCAAGTACGACACCGACAGCGGCCGTGATCACGAGCAGTGCAATTTTAATCATGCGTCTCCCCGTGCGAAGTGGCGTTTTCGTGTTTAGTGAATAAATTCAGCGATATCACAGCTGAGTTACACCGCGGGTGAAATAGGCGCACTGATTGTGGCAGGCACGGCCGCCTGAGTGCGCCCTGCCCCATCAGTGGCGCAGAGCCTTGCGCGGACCATCGTACTGCCAACTCAGATCTGCACTTCGTAGTAGGCGTTCAAAGGATTATCAAAATCATGGATCCGGAAGCGCGAGAAACCCGCTTCCTGCGTCATCTTCTGCGCCATGGCAGCGCCAAACCCAACGGTGCCGAGGCCTTCACCGTCCGGCGTCGACAAGCTCGAAGACATGCAGCACAGAACGGAAAATCCATAGAGCATCGGCAACATGGGGTTAGCGGCTTCGAGGTTTTCTTCCAGTGATGCACCACAATGGATATCGGCAATGAACCAAGTGCCGTCCGGCTTAAGCGCTTTTCTGACGGCACGAATAGCGTCGCTGGGATGCGCCATGTCGTGAATGCAATCGAGGGTGGTGATGAAATCGAAGCTGGCGTCGGCCGGCATCGGTTCGATGGTGGCGTCGTGAAAAAAGACGTTGCTAACGCCTGCCGCCGCTTTATTGGCGGCGGCACGCTTAAGCGCGTATTGCGAAATATCGTAGCCATGTAATTCCGAACGGGGAAAGGCTTTGGCAATTTCAATCAGTGCCACGCCCCCACCACAACCAAGATCGGCAACCCGCGCACCACGCTCGAGCCTGGCCACCACACCATCGAGTGCCGGTAGCGCCACCGGCACCAGCTTGTGACGGAACCACGGTGCCAGTAAACGCTCGACACCACGCGCCGCTTCGGGGCCGAGTTCGTCATAGGTCAGGCCAATGCCGGACTTGAATGCTGCTGGAATACGTTGCAGAACTTCGCCCATCAGTTGCGGAATGTGCGTCACCCCGCCGGCACAAAAAGCGGGGCTGGTTTCATCGGCCAAGACCATCGCCGCTTCGTCGGAAAGTAAAAACTGCCCGTGGCCCTGATAGTCGATATAACCCGCGGCCGCCTGGCCGTGCAGCCATTCGCGCACCCACCGTTCAGACAAGCCCAGCTTATTGGCCAGTTGGTCACTGCTTAAGGGCCCGGCGCGGTGCATCGCGCGATAAAGCCCCATGTGATCACCCAGCCAGATCATGCTGGTATTGGTGGCGCCACCGAGATCGGCAAATATTTTTTCAGCTAACTGCCCTACTCGCGATTGAGCCTTGCCTTTGTCTGCCCCAGCCATCGTTCGCTCCTTAACAAATATTTTTTGTTCGTTTATACAGCCAGCGCACACAGCTTCGTCGGGTCGTAGTCGATGGTGCCGGTAGGCAGGCTGCACCCATGGCAACAACCGCAGGTGCAACCCAGTCACCGCCATGCTGTGCGCCGCCACTCATCGTGGCGGCGGGCTTTGCTGCGAGGCTAGGCTCAAGCGCCCAGGCGTTCGAAATAACGCAGCTTGATATCACCCTCGATGATCGACTTCATATTGTCGATATCACCACGCGCAACACGCCAGGCGAAGTATTTTTCATAGGCCGGACGGGACACCCAGGTCTCAACCACCACAAAGGTCTGGGGGTCGTCCAGGCTCTGGGTTGCATAGAGGTCGATACAGCCCTCAAACGAGCGGGTATCGGGGAACAAACCTTTAAAACCCTGGGCCATGCCATCGACATTTTCTTTTTTAACGCGAACTTCAAGTAAGACGGTGCAAGTCATGGTGATTTCCTCTGTTGATCTCTGATTTGGATTTGAGCGCGGCTTTAAGTTATCAAATCTTGCCGCTGAAAGCTGAGTGTCCCAATCCACCAGCTCCCCCCACCTGTTGCCGGTTCCTATCCAAACGGGGTGGCACACGATAGTGGGGCATTGCCTATACTGCGCGCTGCCCCCATCGGTTTTGCGACCGCGACCTTGGAGCCCTTTTATGGATATGTTCAGCTTGCGCACCCGCACCCTTGGCGGCGTGCTCCTGGCCCTGTGCTGGTGTTCAAATGCCGCTGCAGAATCGCCC
>JAYUQF010000267.1:0-4154 GCA_043756885.1 Pseudomonadota bacterium | reverse complement strand
ACCGTGCCATGGATACCTTGAAATCGGCGTTGTTGGTCGGTCTCGACGTCAGCGTCCAGGAAATATTCGAAGTTCGTTAAACGCTGAGACGGGCGCGCTGTTTGTTTAGCGAAACTGGATCGGCACGCCGGGCAAGCTTAAGCAAAGGGATTGGGTCACGTGTCCCTGGGTCGGCACGTGGAGCCGTTGGATTAGCTCGGCCAGCGTGCTCTTGCCAGAACCCGAGGCCCCCACAAGGCCAGCCGCGATATCAAAGGATAGAACAGTCAGTGATCTTTACGGGCGCCGTGAAGCGCGGCTCTCACTCACTCTTCAGGGCCATCAAGCGCACCATCACGATGGCTGCCAGCGGCGCGACTAAGCCGACCACAGTGCAGGCCAGAAACAGATGACCGAGCTGACTGTAGTCGGCGGGTGTGGTGATGGCGTGAGAGAGCGGGTCTACCACTTCGCGTGTTACGGCAAAAAACTGATTGAGATACTTGGTGCCCAGTTGGGAAGCAGATAACGCGAGATTGGTAAAAGAGGCCATCACAGCAAAATACGTCGCTTTGAGATTGTCCGGTGCCGAGCGGGCAATCCAGGCCAGCATCGGCACCATCGAGATCTGCCCTAAGGGTGATTCCAGCGCGGTGTCGATAAGGGCGATAAATCGCGCGTCAACCACGCCGCCAGTATGGGCGGCGGTCCACAGGTGCAAGCCGTGGTACATGCCCAAGGTGGGTAACGATAAGAGCGTGCCAATAATGGTCAGGAAGGCGACGATGCTGGTGATGGGCCGCTCGGCCATGAAACGTCGAAACAAAAACAGGCCGGCGAGGGTCAGGATGCTGGCAATGGCCGACAAACGCGCCAGAAACGATTCATCAAACCCGAGCTCGTCGATCATCCACCACGTCGAGCCTGCGCCCGGGCCGGGCATGGCGCGAAATACAAAGATCACCACCGCCGTGCCGACCAATGTTGCGCGCGCCTCGGGTTCCAGGGCACCCAGCAAGCGCCACATGAGAAACAGCACAATACTGAGCGAAGCAACGAACACGATTTCTTGCGCGGCAGGCACTTTGAGCAGGCCTACCGTTACCGATACCGCCGCAAAGCCCAGACCGCCGAGCAGAATGCCCCAGTTGGTGGCTGGTCGTTCGCCATGTACGGCCAGCAGATTGGCGATCTGCGCCGTGCTGTAACCGCGCGTCGCGAGTTGCCGCTGATCGCGTTGACGAATACGTCCGGCCAGTACGACGCCGAGTATCGACACCACGGGTATGACCAGCGCGTAGTGGTAAATACGCAGATAAACGGCGAGCTTGGCCTCGGCAGCAAGGTCTTCCACGCCGGCGAGCAATCCGACATTAACCAGTGAGACCAGCACACCACCGCCGATGATGGCGACCCGACCGAGGGTCTGCATGGTGGTGTGCATGAGCACCCGTTGTGCGGCAGGTAGCGACTGGCCGTCGGCATCAACGCGGGGTACTGCCTCGACTGTCATGGCGTCGGCCACCACGTCTTGAATGACATAACCAATGGGTGCGAGTAGTGCAGTCAGGACAAACCACGCTTCGGCTGGCATCACGCTGCGCATGGTCTCGGGTGCGGCGAGTAAGCCAATCATGATGCCAAGACTGGTCGCAATAAGACTTGCACCCAGCACCACCAGCAGGCCTTTCCACTTCCACATCAAATCCACCAGGTGACCGAGCGGCATCTTCAGTGCCCACGGCAGGCCGGCCCAGAAACCCAGCGCCGCAAGAAACTCGGCTGACAGACCCAGATAACTCTTCACAAAAAAGGTCCCGACGATGCCGGTCAGACCCGAAATGCCGGCCGCAACGTAGACCATGAGTGGGGGCAGGTAAGACAGACGCATCTCGCGTCCCAGTGCAAAAACATTGCGCTCCAGCCAACCGAGCAAGCCGCTGGGTGTAGTCGGAAGATTAGTCATGAGATTTGTACACGACGGACATTCACGATGATCCTTTTGCTGCTGACACGCGGGTGATAATGATTGCAATCGCCGCTGAAGCGCTGTGTTACTTGCGCTGCGTCAAGGCCCCTACCAGCGGGCAGATGATGAGCGATAAGCACAGATGCGTCGACTGCATGAGGTGCGGGGCTTTCACCTACAATGCCGCGCCATGAGTCTGCCCAGCACCACCATGAATCGTAAAGCCCTGCTCGCCGCCGTTGCCGGTGTTGCCTGTCTGCTCGGAAGCTGTGTGCCTTTGGGCAAAACCGCCTGGGAAACCTGGCACAGCAGTCCGCCACGTGTGCTGACCTTGTCACCAGACACGCCGTTGTCGGAGGTGGCGCTGACGTTGCGCCCGGGGCGCCATGCGCGAGTGGCGGTAGTTGTGGCCCTGCAAGCAAGTCAGAAACCAGCCGCCCAGCCCGCTCACGCGTTGCCCGTGAGCATCAGGATCCGAGATCGGCAGGGTAAGGAGTTACTGAACGAAACACGTGACACGCGGGCCACAAATTCACGTCGTTCGCGCGCCAGCATCGCAAAAGCCGGTGGTGGGTTTTTGACCCTGCATTTTGATTTCCCCAAATTCAGGGTGCCGGCCGATGGCACCATCGTGCTCGACGCGCAGTTAGCCGGTGAACGCAACGACGGTGCCAGCTTGGAAAAAGCCGAAGTCATCGTGAATGATGGTCTGGGCGACTATGCCGTGGGCGTTAACTTCGGTGTGTTCATGCTGCTCGCTGGTTGGATTGCGGCCGTGGTCGGCGCGCTGACCTTGATCGGTAATCATGCACCGCCGGTGGGCGGCCAGAGCGCAACCAGCGCAGAACGCAGCGCCGCCATGGGTGGCCATGTGCTGGGCTTGCTCGTGTATGCAATGCCTTTTTTGCATCTGCTGGTGATGGCGTGGTGGTGGGTACGCAGTCGCGGCCGTTCGGCCTTTGTCGAAGAACACGGCCGCGAAGCGCTCAATTTCCAGTTGTCGATCCTGGTTTACCTGTTGATAGCTTTTTCCCTGAGCCTGGTTGTGATCGGTATCGTGATGCTGCCCATCGTGTTGCTTTTTCAGATTGTGATGACCATTGAAGCCGCCGTGCAGGCGCGCGCCGGGCATCGTTTTCGGTACCCGCTGACGTTTCGGTTTTTGCGCGCGCCACTCGACGCGGGCGGGGCTGTGGTTATGGCGCCCGAATAAATTCGGACCTACAAACTCTGAAGCGTGCCGGGTCTCGCCTAGCGCGGTGGCATCACCACCGTCGAATCGGGATCGTAACTCATATGCTTACCGAAGAAGTTGAGGGTGCGATCGAGAGCGAGTGACGCGCTGGTTTCGTCATAACTGCCACGTTCATCGCAATTAAAGCCGTGGTCGGCATCGTAAACAAAAATCTGTACGTCGGGTTGCGCAGCGCGGATGGTCTCGACCTCGTTGAGCGGAATGTGTTGGTCTTTCTCGCCAAAATGCATCATCACCGGACAACGTGCATAACGTTTGGCTTCTTTAACAATACCACCGCCGTAGTAGGCGGATGCCACTGCCACCTTGTCCAGGCTACAGGCCGATAACCAAGTTAACAGGCCACCAAAACAGTAGCCGACCACGCCCACTTGCCCATATCGCGTTACGTGATCAACGGCGGCTTGAATATCGAGCAGGGTGTCGCTCAGTTTCAAATCATGAAAGGCGATGCGCAGACCTTTATCGAAGTCTGGTTGCGCGCTATAGCCTAATTCCACATTGCGTTCGACGCGGTCGAAGATCTGCGGGGCAATAACACCGTAGCCAGCCGCCGCGTAACCGTCAGCCACACGACGGATATGTTGATTAACACCGAAGATCTCCTGCAGCACTACCACCCCGCCCTTAGGCTCTCCGACTGGCAGTGCCACGTAAGCGCCGACCTTGAAGCCGTCGGCGGCCGTCAATTCCACTTTTGCCATGGCTTGTTTCTCCGTAACTTGAAAATTAAATTAATGGAAAAATACGGTCGCAGTATAGATCGACGCGCCGCGCCGGAACCGCTTAAACGTGCGCATGGCGTTGCGACTCACTGGCCGCCGTGGCTGCCATCAGCACCTCGGGGCGCAGGTGGTACTCGGCCTTGGCGCGTTGCGCGGGGTCCTCGCTCTGAGGCCCGATATAACTGCCGAGATCGCGGCTCCACGCAACGATAGCGCGTGCATAAGC
>JAYUQF010000266.1:0-4157 GCA_043756885.1 Pseudomonadota bacterium | reverse complement strand
TGCAATCGATGAAAGGTAAGCCGGTCGCCCGTTGTCACCTACTCGCTCGGCGACAAGACGCGCCCAGTGCCCGCTACCACAACCGAGATCAAAACCGACGGCAGCGGCGGGCAAGCGCTGCCAGGGAAACAGCGCGAAGTACTGGTCAAATATCTTGCGCAGTTCGCATTCTTCAAGAGCGCTCTGATCGAAGCTCATCCATTCGCGGCCGAAGCCTGCGACCGTATCGGCGTCGAGATTGGGTGTGGGGGCGGCGGTGGCCCTGGCATGGGGATCGGCGCGCGGAATCAAATAAGCGAATGTGGCGCTTGCAGTGAGTGCGCGCCGGCAGTGTGCCGCCTTACACGCTGCTGCGTCCAGCGCGCGGCAAGGCGCAACAGCGCCCGGCCAGCAAGCCTGCTTCAGATAGCAGCGTGCATCAGAAACTTCGCGACCACGCCATTAAATTCCTGCGGCGCCTCAAACTGCGGCCAGTGGGCAGCGTCGGCTTGCATTACATAGAGCTGTGCGCCCGGGATCTGCGCGCAACTGCGCCGTGCGGTCTCGACGTCGTGCACGGGATTGTCGGTGGTCCACAGGAACAGCGTCTCGGCACGGATCTTATCGAGCGCAATAAGATGGTTGTCATGCATCGGGATCATGGCCAGCACCCGTGGTGCTACTTCTTTCATTATCGGTTGTGAATAAAAGCGCAAGCGAGTGTTGATCAGCTCGTCGCTGATCATGTGGTGATTGTTGGGATGAAACAGCCACTTCATGCGATTAAGGATGCTGTCGTAGGTGGGTGGACCTTGGGTTGCGGCTTTTTGGCTAAGCTCAACCAGCTCCTGCAAATCACGGCGACCTTTGTCACTGATGATAGGCAGCCCCGCCGAGGTATTGAGGACGAGCCTTTGCACACGCGACGGATGTTCGGCCGCGAACAACCCGGCCACCCAACCCCCTAAGGACTCACCACACAAATGGCTGCGTGTGAGGCCGAGTGCATCCATCAATTGCGCGAGATGCGCGACCAGCATGGGCGGTGAATAGTCGACGACGGGTTTGTCTGACAGGCCATGGCCAATAAAATCATAAGCGATGGTGTGAAAACGCTCCGACAGCGCGACGATGTTCTTGGCATAGGCTTCTAAATGACCGCCGATGCCGTGCAGAAAGATCACGGTTTCGGGGTGTTCGAGTCCGGCTTCGGCGATGCGCGTCGCGCCAAAGCTTTTAGTCTTTACGCTGCGCACGCTGGCGCCGAGCATATCCAGCCATAGACTCGTCATTGCATGTTCCACACTTTGTTAGCGGCCCGTTGGCCGCAGGTTAATGTCATGCGCCGGACGCGCTGCATCGATGTGCTGCGGTGCTTGAATGCCGCGCGCATGGCTGCTGGCGAGTTTGCGCCATTCCACGATATTGCCGTCGGGTTCAAATAGTTGCTCCTTCAGCCAACCGCTGTCGTCAGCGTAAAAGGCCTGGGTTGCTTCACGCGCCCACACATCGTCGTCATTAAATCCATCCAGTGCTTTTGGCACCCAGCGGCGATGAAATTCTGCGTCAAACGACGCCTCGTCAGCCGGCCCGGCACAGCGCTTGCCGAGGGTTTGCAGATAAAGATGACGCTCCCCATCGATGGGCACATACCATTCAAACTGGGTCAGTTGCGGCACCGGCCAAGGTTGCACGCGCAAAGCGCAGGGTAGCCACATGGAGATATTGTGCGGCACCCGGTTGCTGCCGTGCATGGCACCGTGCAAAACCGTTTCGCCTTCAATCTGCGCACTAAACACCGGAATGACTTCATCGGGCCCAAAATTATCGAAGACCCCCTTGGGGCCGTCGGCGTCGACGCTGCATTTGAAGGCATGGCGTCCCTGCGGCTGCAGGCCGAGTGGCAGGGCCAGATCGGCATCTTCAATGAGCACCGAGTTTTTGTGGATGAATATATGGGTGGAGTCGAAACCGTTCTCAGCGCCGATGCGCCAGTTGGCCGCCACCGTACGATGTTTGGCGCGGATGACCATATCTTCATCGAGAAAAGTGGGTGGCACGTCGTGGCTCAAGGGCGGTAGCGGAAAGCCCTCGTCGCCAACAAATACAAACACCAGGCCTTTGGCCTCGGTGACCGGATAACTGTGCAGTTTTTTGCGGCCGATCACCGCGCTGCCCTGGTTGCCGGCAATGGCGCACAACACACCATCGGTAAAACGATAGGTAAAACCGTGGTACCAGCAGGTCACGGTGCCCTTGGTGTAACACTCAAGCTTGCGAGACAGTGGTACACCGCGATGCAGACAGCGGTCGCGAATAGCGTGGACCTTGCCATCGATGCGTTGCAGCAGGATGTTCTCGCCGAGCAGAGTCACCGCTAGCGGCTCAGCTTCTTGCAGTTCGCAGCTCAAGCGCGCCGGATACCAGTGATTGCGAAAACCATACTTGGCCGCCACATACTCACGGCCGACACGCACGCGTGCCAGCAGCTCGTCGTCGACAAAACCCTTAGCAGTCATGTGTCCCCCTCACTAAGCTGTTTGCGACCAACGTCGAATGATTTAGACTGACTTAAATGTCGGACATTATTGTCTGTGTGTCAACGCTATGGTGCGACATCGGAGTTAAACCATGAAGGTTCACGAGTTGGCTTCCCACACGGGTGTGCGTAAAGCAGCCGATATTGCAGCGTCTGAAATTCGACGTCAGATCCTCGAAGGTTTCCTGGCGCCGGGGCAGCGCCTCATCGAAGCCGAACTCATGCACCAGTTGCCGGTGGCGCGCAGTACCCTGCGCGAAGCCTTCCTGATCCTTGCTGCTGACGGACTTATCGAACTGCAACACCAGCGCGGCGCCTGTGTGCGACGCATGACGCGGGCCGATCTTGCGGAGCTGTTTCAGATGCGCGAGTGCCTGGAAGGTTTTGCCGCCGCGCTGGCCGCAACGCGCAGCAAACAACATAACCATCGTGCCTGGTTGCTGGAGGCACGCGCCGTGTGGCTCAACAATGACGTGCTCGACAATGAATTGGCCCACATGGAAAACAACGTGCCATTACACGATGGCATCGTCGCCATGGCCGGCAATACACGTTTGCAGGCGGCGCTGAAGGTGTTTGAACTACCGGGGTATCGTTTGCAGTTTCTGCGTCTGCTCGACCGCGCGCAACGAGCGGTTTCAGCGCGTCAACATCTCGACATCATCGATGCCATTGTGGCGGGCAAGAGCGCCCAAGCGGAAAAATTGATGCGCGCCCATGTGCGCAGGGCCGGTGAGCTGGCACAGATGATCCCCGGCCTGGCCTGACATGGACACCGCGCCCACCGAGGTAACCGTGATGGTGTGTGGCCAGCGTTATGCATTTTCCATGGAGCGCGATGGCCACACCGTACTAGAAGCGGCTCGCGCAGCGGGTATCGAGCTGCCTTTCAGTTGCGAGGCGGGCAGTTGTGCAAGCTGCCGCGCCAAGCTCATCACGGGCCGGGCGCGGCTGCTGAACAACCTTATTCTCAATGACTCGGAGCTTGCGGTCGGGTACCTGCTGGTCTGCCAGACAGTGCCTGAAAGTGCGGCTTTAAGCCTCGATTTCGACGTCTGAAGGCGGAACTATTGGGCGGCCCGGCGCGGCGTGCAGAACGCGTCGCGCCACAGACCGGTATGGCCAGGTTTCAGCGATCTTCCAGCATGCGCAGCGCGACCCGCAGGTGCTGGTATTTCCATTCGCCGCCGACTTTTACGTAGTCGTCGTTGTAGCGCAGGGTCATCCAGGTTTTGCGGTCGCCCTCGGTCTGATCCCACGGCCCGGCGATATACCACTGGGCAGTGGCGCGGTTGTCGTTTACATCGATGATCGGGTTCATGATGTTGTGTTGCGAGAAGCTGAACATCTTTTGAAAATTCTGAAACAGTTCGCGTACTGCTTGGGGGCCCACGGCCTTGCCAAAATCGGCGCTTTCCCAGATGCCGTCCTCGGCAAACAATGCGCCGATGCGATCGGGATTGTGCATGTCGTCGCAGATGTCGCAGTAAATGGCCTTCAGTTTTTTGATAGCCTCGATGTCTTCGAGACGGGTGATGCGTTGTTCGAGCGTCGTGGTATCCATGGTGAAGCCTCCTCTTTGGGTAGCCTGTTTATATGCTGAGACAATCGTCGGGCACAACCCAACATCGCGCAGGCG
>JAYUQF010000265.1:0-4162 GCA_043756885.1 Pseudomonadota bacterium | reverse complement strand
AGGTCAAAAGATAAGTCTGTCGCAGTATCCCGGTCGCTGCGATTTCATTCGCACATTGCCTTACAAGGTGTCCGCAGGTGGCACTGCCAACGTGTTCCCGCCACAACCACATACACACTCACACCGGCACGTCCCACGCTTGCGGCGGCCCGAGCAAAATTTTGATGTGATCCGGCGTGAGGAATTTTTCGGTGGTGCCAGCCTTCACGCTCACACAAGTACTGCGCGCTTTGAATACTGCACGCTCACCCACCGTGCCGATGTAGCCGATCTCAAATGACGTGCTGCCGTAACGCACGATAGCAACCTGGATAATCAAGGTCTCGCCGTGGTGAGCCGGTGCCTGCCATTCAATCGTCGAGCGTACAACCATCCAATCCCAACCCAGATCGAGGAATCTTCCGCTCGGTGCCAAGCTGCTCGCCCAGTTTTCCCCGGCGTCGTCCATATAGACCATGTAGTTCGGATTGAAGACCACGCCTTGCTGATCACATTCGCCGTAACGCACGCGTATGCGGTGGATGTAAGACATGTAAAACCTCGCTGGTGGCGTTTAGATGCCGGCACACACTAACGACTGCGCCACTGGTTTGACAACTGCCGCAGGGCTATTCTCAGCGCCGTGCTTGCAAGCGCGATGCGCTGCCGTCACGATGCGTGGCGCGGGCATTGAGCTCGCCATGATCGAGGAACGACGCATGCCGTGGTGGGCTTGGATGGTGACAGGCACGCTGCTGTTCGGGGCCGAAATGCTCGGGGTCAGCGCGCAGTTTTATCTGGTGTTTGTGGGCGCGGCTGCGATCGTTGTTGGTCTGCTGGGCATGACTGGCGTGCCCTTGCCCGACTGGGCGCAATGGCTCATCTTCGCCGGGCTCTGTCTGACGTGCATGGCGCTGTTTCGTGCCAAGCTCTACAAAAAATTCAAAGCCAATGTCGGCCACGTTGAGGAGCGCCTGATCATGGGCGATCGCATCGTGGTGCCGGAACGGCTCACGCCGGGTGCAAGCTGCCGCGTTGAATATCGCGGCACCAGTTGGACGGCACGTAATACCGACGAAGCACCGATCGAAGCGGGCATCGAAGCCGAGGTCTGGGAAACTACGGGCCTGACGTTGCATCTGCGCAATCCACGTTGATTACCACTCACCGGAGCTCGCCATGGGAACTACCTACGTCGTCCTGACTATCGCCATCCTGGTCATCATTGTTATTGCAAAGACCGCGACTATCGTGCCGCAGCAAAGCGCATTCGTAGTGGAGAACCTGGGGCGTTACAGCCGCACCCTGCACGCGGGCTTTCATATCCTGGTGCCCTTCGTGGAACGCATCGCTTACCGGCTCAACCTCAAAGAAGAAGCGCTCGATATCCCCGAGCAGATCTGTATTACCAAGGACAACGTGCAGGTTGGCGTCGACGGCATTCTTTATATGCAGGTATTGGAAGCCAACAAAGCGTCTTACGGCATCACCAATTACAAATTTGCCCTCATCCAACTTGCACAAACTACCCTGCGCAGCGAGATCGGCAAGATCGATCTTGACCGCACGTTCGAAGAGCGCGCCACCATTAACGGCAATGTAGTCAGCGAACTCGACAAGGCCTCGGCACCGTGGGGCGTGAAGGTGTTGCGCTACGAGATCCGCAACATCAACCCGCCTCACGACGTGCTGACCGCGATGGAAAAACAAATGCGCGCCGAGCGCGAGAAGCGTGCGGTGATATTGGCTTCGGAAGGCGAACGCGACGCCGCCATCAATCAGGCCGACGGCGAAAAACAGCGCGTGATCAAAGCCTCTGAAGCGAACAAACAACAACAGATCAACGAAGCAGAAGGTCAGGCGGCGGCGATTATGTCCATCGCGACGGCGACCGCCGAAGGTTTACGCAGTGTTGCCCACGCACTAGGCAGCGACGGCGGAACGCAGGCCATGCAGCTGCGTATCGCAGAGCAGTACATCAAAGAGTTTGGTCAACTCGCACGCGACGCCAAGGGCACATTGATCGTGCCGGCAAATCTGGCCGACATCTCTTCAATGATCAGTATTGCAACGAGTGTGATACAGGCCGGCAAGAGCGAGCCACCGGCGATGACGCGCGGCTGATGCCGCGCGTCGGGCACAAGCTCAGGTGTGTTTGGGCTTGCCGATGACGATGTGGCGTGTGCCTTTCACTCCACGGCGCGCATTCATTTCTTTGGCCAGTGCCGAAGCATGGGTCAGGACCGCCTCTTTACTGCCAATATGAAAGCCGGTGATGGGCGCATAACCACCCTCGATCACGTAGCGGTAGCCACTCGGACCGGCTTGATCCAATTTGCACTTTTCGAGCTTGGTAACGTGGTAAATGGCTGGCGGCGTACCCGGAACGCTATCCAACTTGGTCTCGTCAATCTTTATAACTGCACTCATGCTTGCGCTCCATTTACGGCGCACCACGCGGCGACCCCGGAAGATCGAGGTCGATAACGGTGCGGAAACGCCCGCGCTAGCCGCGCGGGCAGGCATGCGGCACTAAGCCGACTGGTGCTGGGTGAGATTCAGTTCAAAAAAGGCAAGCTCAGTACGGTGAGTTTGGGCACTTCTCTTTTTATATCTTTCAACTCCCCTGCGGCCTGAACACTAACACGCGAAAGCAGGGTCGGCCAGCGCGGTAAATGCGTTGTGGTGTGACCACAGCTGCAACATGATTACTAGGCATTTACACCACGTCAGCGTCCTTTACGAAGGCATCCAAAACGTTTTGTGTGAGGCGCGCCACGTCGTTGCTAGCGTTGTTCCACGGCAAAGCCTGGCCCCACGCAATAGAACCCGTGGCAAACACCGCGCCACCGTTGCGGCATTTGAACAAGGTCATATCTGCACGCACTTGGAAGTCCTGGGTGCCGCCCATGCCGGGCAGATTGAACATCACTTCCTCACCAACATGGGGATAGTTATCCGAATGCCCGCTGGAGCAGGCCAACAGGAAGGTATCGGGCGGTGTGCCCCACATTAAGTCGTAGCGGTCGAGCTCCAATCCGGCCGCGCCGCCCAAGCCGAGGCCCTGGGCGCCGAACTCCTCCCCTACCCCCTCAAAAACCCAGGACACACGGCTATCGTAAGAATCGGGCAACCGACGATAGGGCTTGCTCTCGTCCATGCCCTCGCTGGTGAAACCCACGCCCATGGATTTTTGTGGCGCGCGCCCGCGATCGCGCCAGATCCCGCTCTTCTCGCCCGTTGAAGCCAGGTAATACTCGCCCGGGGCGGCCTGCCAGGCACGCGAACCCGAGTTGAGCTTGCGCACTTCCATGCACCACGGTTCGTCAGGGCGAAAGCCCACCACCCAGTAATACCCGTTGGCGCCCAGGTACATCACCCGCCCGCCGTGGGCCAGGTAGGTGTCGGTGGCATCCATCATGCGCTCCGAGTAGTACTCTGAGTGGGTGCCGTTGATGACAACCTTGTAGGGGGCGAGCAGGGCCGCACCCTCGCGGTCGAGGTCTTCATCGGTAATCACGTCAAAATCGTGACCACATTGAGCAAGCCACCAGACGATGGAAAGATCGGCCGCAAATTGCCAGGGCACACCGGTCGCCGCCATACGATGGCGCGGGCGCAGGCCCATCACTGGCCGCCGGTACGAGGTGTAGCAGACACCCGCACCGTCAGCGTGATGGTCGTAGGTGGAAGCACCAAACTCGGGGTGCTGGCCGAGCAGATAGTCGTCGTCGTGCAGAATCAAGCCGTGACCCGTAATTGCCTCGACCGGGCCTGGTTCGCCCAGCACAAAACGCTCATTGGCGTAGGCCAGATAACTGGCGGTTGGCATTAACATCGCGACTTTGGCCTGGGCCGTGGTCGGCCGCACAAAAAACACGATATGGTCCTCAACATCACCTGCCCGCAGGCGCGCGGCGTAAACCCCGCTCTTCAAGTCTGACGGCACATTCCAGCGCAGGGTCGGCTGCCAGCGGCAGTCGATAATCGCATCGTCATTAAAATAAATGCCGCCGTATTGTTCGGGTGCGAGGCGGAAACAATCGTCCTTGCCACGCCAGTTATAGCCGGTCATCGCGCGCACTGGACGGTTATAACCCTGGCCATGCAAGCCATGGGGACCCACATCCACCACCCGATCACCGATGCCGTTTTCGGTATAGCCGACCGTGGTGTCCCAGTA
>JAYUQF010000264.1:0-4168 GCA_043756885.1 Pseudomonadota bacterium | reverse complement strand
GCGCCCCACGATGATGCCGTGCACAACTGGTATCTTGAAGCTCACCGCGCCGCCATCGTCGATTGCCTGGTGCTGAAAGACGATTGCCTGGACACCCTCGCACACCTGAAAGACCTCGGGCTTTACCTGTCGGTGGTATCAAATATCGACGACGACATGCTGACACCGCTGATCGAACGCGAGGGCTTGGCACGTTATTTTGATCACTGGACGAGTTTGCAAGAAGCACAGTCCTGTAAACCCGACCGACGCTTTTTCGAAATAGCGCTGGCGCGCTCCGGCCTGCATGCCGAGGACGTGCTGTTTGTGGGTGACTCCCCCGAGCACGACATCATCGGTGCCAACGCGTTAGGCATGCAGACCGCTTTGATCACCGATGGTGGTTTACCACCGCCGCTACAGACCGGGCGTTTAAACGTCAGCGCCGACCACACCATAAGCACCCTGACGGAATTAAAGCAGCTCGCGAGCAACACGCCGCGCCGGTGAGCAACCCGCGCCCGCTTACATGTCGCGTGTGTTGATCTACACTTAAGCCGTTGCCGATGCGCAAGGGTAAACAAGCTGAAATCATCGACGGCAGCGTGCTAACTGCGCGCCTGCGGGGGGTGTCGTCTCGATCACGCAGCGTGCGGCAGCAACTCAAGCAGTCCGATAATTTGTTCTAGGGAGAATCGTTCATGGCGACCAAAAAAACAGCCGCTGGCGCGGCCAAGAAAAAACCGGCTACCGCTACCAAAAAAGCAGCACCGGCGGCGAAGAAAAAACTGACCACTAAAGATGCCATCAAGGCAGCCAATAAAGTCCTGATGGGCCACCTTGCAGCAGCGAATGCGGCTGGCGTCGCCGCCTGCTACAGCAAAAAAGCCTTATTACTGCCCGCTGGCGTACCCGCGCTGAAGGGCGCAAAAAATATCGCCGGTTACTGGGCGGGCGCCATCGACTCGGGTGTCAAGAGCGCAGTGCTCAAGACCCAGGAAGTCGACGAATTGGGCACCACCGCCATCGAATGTGGCGTCTTCACGCTTAAAGGTGCGGGTGGCGCGATGCTCGGCGCTGGCAAGTATGTTGTGGTGTGGAAAAAAGAAGGCGGCGCCTGGAAACTGCACCGCGATATCTTCAACGCTGATAGCTGATAAGTGACTGTGAAGTGGTCGGGCCGCGCGGCTCGGCCGCTTTGCCTTGGTTTATATCGCGTCCGACTGCCGATGCTGTCCGACTGAAGTCGGACCTACAGCGCACTCTTTCCGTTAGTATGGGCCCGGCGCCGTTTCTGACGTGCGCACTACCTAAGGCCATTGCTCGGGGAGGAAACATGCGCCCATTGCTCACTACCATCGTTATCTTCTGTTCACTCATATTCACCGGCGTTCATGCCGCCTCGACCATCGACGATAAAACCCTGACTGATGATAAGGACGGGCGCAACTGGGCTGGTTATGGCCGCACTTATGACGAACAACGCTTCAGCCCCCTGGCCCAGATTAATGAGCAGAACATCGCTAAGCTCGCTCTGGCCTGGCATATGGACTTGCCCAATGACCGCTCCCTGAATGGCACGCCGCTGGTCGTGGATGGTGTCATGTATTTCCCCGGTAGTTATAACGTGGTGTATGCGGTTGAAGCCGCCACCGGCAAGCTGCTGTGGACTTTTGATCCGAAGGTCATCGAACACGCTGGCGACCGCCTGCGCATCATGTGGGACTCGAGTCGCGGGCTGGCTTATTGGCAAGGCAAAGTCATCGATGCCACTGTCGACGGACGCTTGATCGCCATCGACGCGGCAACCGGCAAAGAACTGTGGAGCACGCAGACCGTCGACCCGCGCAAGGCACTGTTCATCACCGGCGCGCCCAAAGTATTCAAGGGCAAGGTCATCATAGGCAATGGTGGTACGGAATGGGGCGCGACACGCGGTTATGTCACGGCTTACGACATCGAAACCGGCAAACAAGCTTGGCGCTTCTGGATCGTGCCCGGCAATCCGGCCGATGGCTTCGAAGACAAGGCCATGGAAATGGCGGCCAAAACCTGGACCGGCGAATGGTGGAAACACGGCGGCGGCGGTAATACCTGGAACGGCATCACCTACGATCCGCAGTTCAATCAAGTGCTGCTCGGCACCGGTAACGGCTCGCCCTGGAATCAGAAAATCAGAAGCCCCGGTGGCGGCGATAATCTGTTCCTGTGTTCGATAGTTGCGCTGGATGCCGACACCGGCGCCTATAAGTGGCACTACCAGACCACACCGGGCGAAACCTGGGACTACAACTCCAGTATGGACATCGTACTGGCCGATCTGAAATTTGGCGGGCAGACCATCAAAGCCTTGATGCACGCGCCCAAAAATGGCTTCTTCTACATCATCAACCGCGCCAATGGTGAACTGTTGTCCGCCGAAAAATTTGGCAAGGTGACCTGGGCCTCCCATGTCGACATGAAAACCGGTCGGCCGGTGGAAACCGCCGGCGCGCGTTACGAAGATGGCGAAGAGCTGGTATGGCCGAGCGCAGTGGGCGTGCATAGTTGGCACGCCATGTCTTTTAATCGTGATACCGGGCTGACCTATATCCCCTCGATCGAAATGGCCGGCTTGTTTAACGACAAGACCATTCCAATCAAAACCTGGAAGTCACCTGAATTTGGCTTCGACCCGGCCATCGATACCATCCGCGGCGACGTGCCGGCCAATGCCGGCAAGAGTTTCCTGCGCGCGTGGGATCCGTTGTCGCAGAAACTGGTGTGGGAGCAGCCGCTACCGGGCATCTGGAACGCTGGCACGCTCAGTACCCATGGCAACCTGGTGTTTCAAGGGCGTGTTGACGGCCGCTTCGTCGCGTATCGCGCCACCGATGGCAAAATCCTGTGGAATGCTGAACTCGGCCACGGTATTTCGGCACCGCCGGTCACCTATGAGGTCAACGGCGTGCAGTACGTCTCGCTGTTGGTCGGCTGGGGTGGCACCGGGGCCTCAATGGTAGGCTCGCTGGCCGCGCAGCACGGCTGGGCATACAAGATGCACACCCGCCGGGTGTTCACCTTTGCCCTCGATGGCAAAGCGAAGATGCCGGCCTCCAATCCACCATTTTTCCCCAAGCCTTTAGCGGCACCCGATTTTAAAGTGGACAACAAACTCGCCGACGAAGGCAGCTGGCTGTTTAAAGAATCCTGTGCGATGTGCCATGGCGGCGGCGCGGTCTCGGGTGGTTATGCACCCGACCTGCGTGCCTCGCCAATGACGCTCGACGCCAAGGCCTTCAAGGAAATCGTTGTAAATGGTCAGCGGCTGACACTCGGCATGCCGGCTTTCAAAACACTCGACGAGCATAAACTGGAAACGCTGCGTCACTACATTCGCCGCCAGGTGGGTGTGCCGCAGATATTGAACGCGGCCCAGGTAGAGGACTCAAAGTCAGGTCATTAGCCTCGGCGCCCGCGCGTTGGTGACCAGCGCGCGGATAAGCCCGGGCCATGTCGGACCCAAGGAGAACGTTATGCATCGCATTACAAAACTTGTTGCCGCCACCACGCTGGCCGCACTCACCACCACCGCCCAAGGTGCGTGTTCAGCCGCCACTCTCAAGGGTGTATGGGGCTTCAGCTACGATACATTTAATCTGAGGAACGATGTATTTTGCGCCGGTGTTGGCTTGATGACTTTTACGCCGGCCACCAACCTCGGCCGGGATGGCATCAAGGTCAGTGCGCAGCGCGAGAGCTGCAACGGCACACCTGTCGAAATCGGCAGCGCCACTGGCAGCTACACCGTGTCTTCAAGTTGCACAGCCAGATCGAACAACCTCGTTTATTCACCCGGTAGCAAAACTGCCAGACTCGACATGAATATCGTTGAAGCCGGCAAAAAACTGCAGTTTGTGCTGGTCATCAACGGCGTGACCTTGCACGGTGAAGCTGTCAAGCGTTAACCACGACGGCCGCACTGAACCGCCGCGTCGTCGCCGTGTGCTTTCAATTTATGCAAAGTACGGATGCAGGCTGACGAGCCACCGTCAACGCGCTCTCGGCCAATTCAAGGGCGATATGGCGAGGGGCCAATCCACAGTCAGCACTAAGGACCCTGGTCAATATTATCTCGTCAACACCGAGGGTGTTCGTGAGTGGTTGCGGCCAGGCGCGTTTCGCCGGCAATAGCGTGCTATTGCCAAGA
>JAYUQF010000263.1:0-4176 GCA_043756885.1 Pseudomonadota bacterium | reverse complement strand
GCCGGCAAACGTGTGGGTGTGGTTGGCATCGGTGCCACCGGTATCCAGGTGATCCAGACCATCGCCGACAAAGTGGGTCATCTGACGGTTTTTGTGCGCACGCCCCAATATATCTGCCCGATGGCCAACCCGCATTATGGTCCCAGCGAGCAGGCGGCTTACAAGGCGCGATTTAAGGAACTGCAGCATACGCTGCCGCGCACTTTCAGCGGTTTTGAGTACGACTTCCCAACGGATGTCTGGGCCGAACTAACGCCTGCACAAAAGCGCCAGCGCATGGAAGACAACTGGGATTTCGGCTCGCTGAAATTATGGCTGGCCACCTGTCCTGAGGTGTTTACCGACGAAGCGGCGAACGAGGAGATCTCAGAATTTGTCCGCGAAAAAATGCGCGCGCGGCTGAAGGATCCTAAGCTCTGCGACTTGCTGATCCCCACCGACTATGGCTTTGGCACCCATCGCGTGCCGCTCGAGTCCAACTACCTGGAGGTTTATCACCGGGCCAATGTGCAGGCGGTGAGTGTTAAAGACAATCCCATTGAGCGCATTGTGCCCGCTGGCATCAAGCTCAAAGACGGCACCGTGCATGAGCTCGATATCCTGATCCTCGCGACCGGCTTCGATGCCGGTTCGGGCGCGCTTACACGTATTGATATTCACGGGCGTGGCAAGCGCACGCTGAAAGAAGACTGGGGCCGCGATATCCGTACCGCGCTGGGCCTGCAAGTGCATGGTTATCCGAACCTCTTTACGACCGGCGCGCCACTCGCGCCCTCTGCGGCGTTGTGCAATATGACTACCTGTCTGCAGCAGCAGACTGAATGGATCACCGGTTTTATCGACTACGCGCGTAAAAACGACGTGAGTGTGATCGAAGCAAGCAAAGCGCTCGAAGACCAATGGGTTGAACATCACGACGAGCTCGCGAATGCGACCTTGGTGACCAAAACCGATTCCTGGTACATGGGCTCGAACATCGCAGGCAAACCACGCCGGTTACTGTCTTATATCGGCGGCGTGGGGGTGTATCGTCAGAAGTGCGAAGAGCTCGCACAACAGAACTACCCAGGGTTCGACATGCGTTGATTCGGCGCGCGCCAGCACCGCGTATGCGCGCAGGGTTGGCGTACTCGCTCGCCCACGTACAAGCCTGTGTCTGCGACGACTTCGTTAGCCGCACGGTCGTCATCGCAAAAACTGGGCGCGGTTTTAATCGCGACTGACCGCGCGGGTGGCGAATTCAGACCTCGCCGCTGGCGCGCCGTATCTCTTGCGCAGGTAACCTTGTAATCATTGGCGCCTGGGACAATGCGGGCAGGGTGGTGAGTACGGCAATGGGCAACGCGGCGAAGCGTTCGATGTCCGCTGCGGGCAGCGGGCGACTGACCCAGTAACCCTGGATCTGATCGCAATTGAATTGGCGCAGCAGCAGCGCCTGTTCACGGGTTTCAACACCTTCGGCGACTACATCAAGATTAAGCTTGTGTGCCATCGCGATGATGGCGGTGATGATGGCCTGATCATTAGCGTCGGATTCCATATCGCGGACAAAACTACGGTCGATCTTAAGGCTGTTGATGGCAAATCGTTTCAGATAGCTGAGCGAAGAATAGCCGGTACCGAAGTCGTCGATGGCAAGACTCAAGCCCATGGCTTTCAGAGAGTCGAGAATTCGACTGGGCCCATCGCTGTCTTCCATTAAAACCGACTCGGTCAGTTCCAGTTCTAGCTGTGACGGCGACAAATCATTAGAGGCGAGCACTTCACCGACCAGGGTCGCAAAGTTTCTCTCTTTGACCTGCCGCAGCGAGAGATTAATCGCGACCCGCACGCCATCCAGTGCGCTACCCTGCCAGGCCCGCATCTGCCAACAGGCCCGCCGCAGAACCCATTCGCCCAGCGGCACGATGAGGCCGGTCTGCTCGGCTAAAGGAATAAATTCCATCGGGCTGATTAAGCCGTTGTCAGGATCGGCCCAGCGCACCAGGGCTTCGAGCCCGATTAGTTCTTTGGTCCGCAAGTCTATCTGCGGCTGGTAATGTAGTTCGAATTGTTCGAGTTCTATGGCTTTGCGCAGGCGACCTTCGAGTGACAGGCGCTCCCGTGCGCGGGCATTCATCTGCTTCATATAAAAGCTGTAGCCGTTACGGCCGTGTCGTTTGGCGTCGACCATGGCGGCATCGGCGTTACGCAACAGTGTTTCGCTATCCACACCGTCATCGGGGTACATGGCAATACCGATGCTGGTGGTGATAAATAACTCGTCGGAACCGATTTTGAATGGCGCTACAAACGCGTCTTGCAGACGGCGCGCCACGCGTGCCACACCATATTCATCGACCAGATCGTTCAGCACCAGAATGAATTCATCACCGCCAAAGCGCACCATAGTGCTGCTTTCTATGTGGCTATCGGGCGTGGCACTCGGCGCGCGACGCGTCACGAAGTCGGATACGCGCAGGCAGTGGTTGAGGCGCTCACCGGTGGCCGCGAGCAGCACGTCGCCGGCGCCGTGGCCGAGTGTGTCGTTGATGCGTTTGAAATGATCAAGATTCAAGTACAGCACCGCCAGCTGTTTGTGATGACGACTGGCCGACGCCAAGGCACTGCTGAGGTGGTCCTGCAGGAAAACCCGGTTGGGCAGACCCGTGACCTGATCGTAATAAGCCAGGCGGCTGATCCTATGCTCCGCTTCGCTGCGCTGCTGTTCGTTGGCTTTAAGCGCCGCACGCATCGCCTCGAAACTGTCGGTGAGGCTGCCAATTTCATCGCGGCGACGAGGCGGTAGAGGGGCGTCGAAATCCCGCTGCGCGAGCCGGCTCGCAGCGGCCTGTAGTGCCACGATCGGGCGTTCCAGCGAGCGCGCAAATGCCAGACCCGCTGCGGTTGATGCCAACAAGAACACGATGCCGAACGCGACAAAACGATCGCGCAGATCGAGCACACTGGCATCGGCAGCAACGGCTGAAACCAGGGTATGCATGACCCAGCGTTGTTGGAAGCCGTGTTTGTCGTCGGCCACTGCGGTGCCGATCAGGTAAGTACGACCGTCAAAGTGGCCGAGGCTCAGCCCGGCCTTGTTTGGTAGTACAGCGTAAGCAGACGGATCGGCGCCGATGGTGTCATACAGCGGCGTCGCTTGGTTCGCGTCGCGCAGCAAGATACGGTGATCCCGATCCTGGCGCGCGCCGAGCACGCTTAAGCCCTGCAGATTGCTGCTGACACGATGCCAGTCCATGACGCCAAGCAGCGCTCCAATCACCGCATGTCGCGCGTCGTCGGTGTAAATCGGCTGTGCAATCGTCAGCACCGGCCGTTTGGTGAAATTGGAACGCTCCACTGCGCTGCGATAGGTCACGCCTGCGAGCGCTGCGCGGTGAGCGGGATGGGACGCAAGGTCCCCATTGAGGTAGGCAGTGCGGGTGGCCGCGACTACCCGGCCCTGGTAGTCGAGGGCGAGAATTTCGGTGAAATTCGACGAGCGTTGCACCAAGCCCGCCAGCTCCTGCGAGGCCTGGCCTTCGCCTTCGCCGGTGACGGCCTTGGCAGTGCTGCGCAGATTGCTCCAAGTGGTGAGCTCGGCGTTTGCAGCGTTTATGAAATGGTTGACGGCGTCCAGTTCACTGCGGGCTGCGGCGATGAGCTGGCCATCGAGCTCGGCGCGCAAGGTGGTGCGTGCGCAATAGAAGGTCAGCACTGCCATACCGAGCATGGGGATGCTGGACAGTGCGAGGGCCCAGGCTGCGGTGCGCACGCCCAGTCTCATGGCGGGGCCGTGCCCACCCGGTTCGACAGAGGCGAGGCCCGACATTGGGCCACGCCTGCACCCGGCGCGCAGCGTGAGCAGGTCGATAAAGGGTTACTCGTGGGGCTGTGCGGGAGGTCGGTTTTCACGTGGGGACTTTTGCTGCCGCATACTGTTGAGTGGTGCACGCGCTAGCCGCGGCGATGAGCTCTGTCCTTAGATATTCAAAAGTAGCGACGCCGGGTGCAATTACTTGAATGGATGAGTGTTAGGACCCTGGTCAGAATAATCTCGTCAACACCGAGGGTGATCCTGAGTGGTTGCAGCAAGGCGCGATTTGCAGGTAATAGCGGGGCTATTGCCAAAAATTGCAACGCAGCGGCAGCCGCTCAGGATCAGCCGAATGTAGAGATTATTTTGACCAGGGTCCT
>JAYUQF010000262.1:0-4179 GCA_043756885.1 Pseudomonadota bacterium | reverse complement strand
TCACATAATTTGCTTTAAATTATGTGATGCGTTCGACGGCAGCCAGGGATCGGCTTCGCATCTAATACCGCTCCCCAATACCGTGAATGTCGCGCTTGCGCGGAACGAATTGTGTGCAAGGCACCCACAACTTTAAAACGATTGTTAATTCACAGGCCTTCTGTGTCGCACTTAACAGTATGGAAACAGGCGCCGTCTATATTTGCCCCAGCACAAAAAACACGCCGGACGCCCCTCGCAGACCGGCAGCAAAAAAACGGAATACGGCATGAAAAATAGAAACTGGTTCTGCTACTCACTGGATATCTTCGGTCTTGCCATGTTGGTGGGCGCGGGTCTGGCATTGGTTTGCGCGTTCTGGGTCTCCGGCACGTCGGAAGAAGCTGTCGTGATCGGCGCTTTCCGTACTGCTCTGGAGCTGGCGGTAGGTTCGTTTCTGTTGGCCCGCAGCTGCGAAATTGGAATCATCCTCATGCACGACCGCGTCGCGGCAGAGCCGGCTATAGAGAGTTTTCCCAGCGACAATGTCGAGCAATTGCCAACTCGGGACACGCTGCCGCGCGCTGCCTGACCGCCCGCAATTCCGGCCGCGCGGCGCTTGGTCGGATCGCCCAGCCCAGTTCACCGCCTTTTGCTTGCTCGCTTTACAACCCGCTTTCGCACTCGGCATCACCCACCGTCATCAAAGTTTGAAAACCCGATAGCCGGCGCGCGGAAAATGCACAGCGACCGCCCCCAAGTCTGGATCTGTTCGTTCAATGGTCACGCTTTCAGCTGAAATTGCCGTCACACGGCCACTGGTGCGTTCCGGCCCGTAGTCATCTGCAGCGACCGCCGCTTGCTCACCGATGGCAAATTCGCAGTCGGTTCCCGACGAGGATCCCACCGGCGTAACGGGGGTGCTATCACGGGCAACGGCCAATGATTGCGTGGTCGTCATTTCCTGCACTTGCACGTCCGGCATCGCCTCGATGCGCTTGAACCACACATACAGTGCGGGCCTGGCCTCGACTTCTGCAAACAATGCGGTGTCGTTCTTCAAGAACCACACCGGGTTGTAGCAGGCCGCGTCGGCCAAGGTGAACTGCTCACCCAACAAAAAAGTGCTACACGCCAGCTGACGCTCAAGGCGGTCCAACGATAGCTGGGCTTGGGCCCATGCCTGGGGCGCCGCGGCGAACAGTCCGTCCTTGGTCAAAGCCGGTGACATTGCCGCGCGATCATCGAGAAAACCGGGCGGCAGTTGATCAAAAATTGCCTTGATGACCGGCGGCACACACTGAAAAAACAGACGGTGATCCGCCCAGTCTTCAAGCATGCCGATGAGTCCGGCTTGCGCAGCGGGCACTATGGTTGGACTTGGGTAGCGCGTTTCGAGGCAGCGCGCGATAAGCGCGGTGTCGCAATAAACATCTGCGCCTATCTGCAGCACCGGGATGCGACGATAGCCACCTGTCAGCGCGACCAGCTCGGGTTTGGGCATCATGATCGGCTGATCGACTGAGCGCCAGGGTAGCCCTTTGAAAGCCAGGATGCGTCGAATCTTTTCGGAAAACGGCGAAAGCGCATAGTGATGGAAAATGATCTCGGACATGCTGCTGCCTCGTTTGTTCTAGAGCGGGAATGACTGTGTGCGGCGGCGGTGATGATAGGTGGCACGACGTGCATTGCGCAAACCCGGGGCTTCGCACCTCGGCCTGCGCTTGCGGGCCAGGAATCAGCACGGTGGCGATGCACGCTCAAGGGCGAGTCACGCACAAAAGTGATACGACGCGGAGTTTGACCAGCTTGAACGTGCGGCCCACCATAGGTCTCGACACGCCCGTGCCCCAATTCTCGCGCGAGATAACGACCGGCTGGGCCACCTTTATGCTGAATATGGTCTGACAATCGATGCAACATCCCAACTACAAGCATCTCTATTATTTCTGGGTGATAGCCCACGAAAAAAGCCTGACTCGCGCCGCTGAACGTTTGCATCTGACCCCTCAGACGCTGTCCGGGCAGCTCGCCAAGCTTGAGCATTACGTGGGCTCCACGCTGTTCGACCGCCGTGGCCGCAGCTTGGTACTCAGTGAAACCGGGCACCTGGTTTTGGAGTACGCCGACTCGATGTTTCATGCCGGTCAGGAGCTCGTCGAGATCCTGGATGGGCGTCGCCTGGGACGGCTCGGGCGCTTGCGCATTGGTGTTAGCGACGTTGTGCCCAAATTGCTGGCTTACCGTTTCCTGCGTAAGGCGGTGGAGGCGTTCGATGACTATTTTCTGACGGTTTTCGAAGGTAAACACGAAGATTTAGTGGCGAGCCTTGCCGCGCACCGCATCGACGTCGTGATCTCCGACCGCGCCTCGGATGAGGCCTTTGCCGCCAAGACCTACTCCCATCTACTCGGCAGCACCGACGTCAGTATCTTCGCGCGTAACGATCGCGCGCGTAAGCTGGCGCGCAACTTCCCGCAAAGCCTCAATGGCGCACCGATGTTATTGCCGACCGCCAATACCCTGGTGCGGCGCGATCTGGAACGGTGGTTCGATGGTGAGAACATCAAGCCACTGATCGTTGCGGAGTTTGAGGACTCGGCACTGCTCAAGGTATTTGGTGCCGAAGGTCTGGGCTGTTTCCCGGCGCCGCGGGCGATCGCGCTCGACATCGCGCCTCAATACGGCGTGCGCGAAATTGGTGTGACCTCCGTGACGGAGAAGTATTACGCCATTACGGTGGAACGACGGATCAAAAATGCAGCAGCGCTGGCGGTGTTGGCGACGGCCAAGAGCGCGTTAGAGGGATAGCTCGTCACTTGACGGCCCGACCCGTAAGGCGCCGCGGGCACGGATGCCAACTTTCAGCCTGCGGCCAAGCAGCCACACGGTCGACTCTTCCATTTTTCCTGATTAGCCTATGCGCCCTGCAGCTCTGGCGTGCTGTGCACACGAACAGGTACGCTCGCTGCAGAGTGTCGATTTAGGATCCCGGGTTCATGAGCACGTCCAAACACGCGTCAATCACATCGATCGACAGGCCACCCCAGCCTGCGCCGTCTCACCCTGCACCGCGCCTGGGCATCATCGGTGCTGGACAATTAGCGCGCATGACTGCCATGGCGGCGGCGCAGCTTGGCTGCGAAGTAGTCGTGCTGGCCGCCCATCACGGTGAGCCCGCCTGCGCGTTGGCCACAAGTTGCGTGATCGGGGATAACGAAGACCCGCGCGCGCTGGCCGAACTGGCTGCCGCCGTTGATGTAATCACCCTGGAAAACGAGTTTATCGATGCGGGCTGCCTGGCAGTGCTTGAGCGCCAGGGCGCGAGTTTGTACCCAAGTTCCCGCTGTATGGCCCTGGTTCAAGATAAGTATGTGCAGAAGTCATTGCTCAGTACGCATGGCATCGCGATGCCGCGCTTTCGCGCGCTGAGCACACCGGCAGAACTGGAAGAGGCGGCACACGAATTTGCTTGGCCCGTGGTGCTCAAAGCACGCCGCAATGGTTACGACGGAAAAGGCAACGCAACCGTGCACAGTGCCGCTGATATTGAACCTGCGTGGACCCGTCTGGGCGGTGCCGCGCGTGGTTTGTATGTCGAACAGTGGTGCCCGTTTGTGGCTGAAGTTGCCGTTATTGTCAGCCGCGGCCGTGACGGTATCAGCGTCGCCTATCCGGTGACTGAAACGATTCAGCGCGAGCATATTTGCCACGAAGTTCTGGTGCCGGCATCGGTAGCGGCCGCGTGCCGGAAGCAAATCGTTGACCTCGCTCAACGCGCGGTGATCGCTGTTGACGGCGTCGGCAGTTTTGGCGTGGAAATGTTTTTGTTGGCTGATGGCAGCGTGGTGTTCAACGAGCTCGCACCGCGGGTGCACAACTCCGGGCACTACACCATCGAGGCGTGCAGCTGTTCGCAATTCGAAAACCATGTACGCGCGGTATTTGGCTGGCCCTTGGGCTCAACGGCCATGCGTGCGCCGGCGGCGGTGATGATCAATCTGCTGGGCCAGCAGAGTGGCGTCGCGCGCGCGCACGGTCTGGCCAATGCGCTCGCCGTGCCTGACACCCACATCCATCTCTACGGCAAGACGCTGGTTTCCCCGGGTCGTAAGATGGGCCATATCACCGCGTTGGGTGCTGATGTGGCCACCGCGCGCGAACGCGCAGAGCGCGCCGCCAGCGCGATTACACTGGGCC
>JAYUQF010000261.1:0-12074 GCA_043756885.1 Pseudomonadota bacterium | reverse complement strand
TTTGTAGCGCTCGTTTTGTTGTTGACCAGCGGCGTCGCGGTAGCTGTGTCGGAAGGGCGCTACCAGGCTATTCCCATCGATCCCGGTGAGGGTTATGGGGCGGAGAAGGCCTTGATCCTCGACACCGTCGCCGGCCATATGTGGATCTGGATAGAAAGCCCCACGGTTGATGCCGATGCCGGTGGGCGTTTTCTCATCTACCAGGGGCAGCTGGTGCCCGGTAAAAAAATGGGCGACATCATCGAGAAGCAGGAGTGGCCGGCAAAACCTGCCACCGATACCCCGCCCGCACTTAAGAGCGACAATCTTCCCGAGCCCAAACTGCCTGGACGCTGAGGCCAGCCCGCGGCTTTTGCATTGTGCTGCGCAAGTGCGTTGTAATCGGCCCTTCAAAACAAGGGGAGAGTTACGATGCCAAAATTGACCGATACCGAACGGGATAACTTCCTGGCGGGTGCCAATCTGATCATGAATATCGCGACCGTTGACGCCGACGGCGCACCCTTGGTAACGCCGATCTGGTTTATCCACGAGGAAGGCCGCATCTGGTTCACGCCGCGTCAGCATTCCGAATGGCTGCGCCATATCCGCCACGACCCACGCGTGGCCTTGAGCATCGACGAGCCCGTCATTCCTTATAACAAGGTCGTGTTGCGCGGCCGCGCGCGCATCGATTTCGAAGTGGGCAATGACGATCAGTGGCGTGATCGTTATCGCCGCATTGCGCAGCGCTACATCCCGGTCAAGGATGCCAATGCTTATGTCGATGGTACCGACGATCAGCCGCGTGCTTTGTGCTCAGTGCCGCTCGCCGGCAGTGAGGTGCGCAGTTGGCGCATGCCCCTCGGCGACGAGGCCTACCAGGGTATCTGGGCCAAGCGCTACTGGACCAAAGACGCCAAAGTGACACATGGCGCCCCGGAGGTCTTCGATAAGAGCGTATGAGACACGCTGCCGACGGAACTCAGCGTGGTGCGCAGTTGCGCTTTACCAGCGCGTGCGGCGCGGGTGTGCGCCAACGCGGCCGGCACCCGCGTAACCCGCTCCAGTGGCGAGTGTGAAGCGCTCGCCTTTTCGCGTATGGTCGCCACACGCCGATAAGCCCCGCGCGGGTTTGTCACACCTAATTAATTCATCAGCGGCCCGGTCCTCGCTCGCAATGCAGGGCGGCCGGCTAATCTGTGGGGAAGTGCATGCGCAACTCGGCGCCCGTTGATTCGAATTACGCGTGGATGCGGCTGCTAGCCTGTCTGGCCATGACCACCGTCGGCAGCGCCGGCATGTACGTGGTGATGGTCGCGTTGCCGGCTTTCCAAGCCGAGTTCGACATTTCCCGTGCCGGTGCGTCCTTGCCGTTCACGATGGTGATGCTGGGATTTGGCATCGGCGGCATCATCAACGGCAAGCTGGTTGACCGCTACGGTGTAGCGCGACCGCTGACCTATTCCATCGTGGCGCTGGGCTTGTCGTACGTTGGCGCTGCCAAGGCACCCAACTACGCGATGTTTTTGCTGGCCAATGCCGCCATCGGTTGGTTCGGTTGTGCGGCCGTATTCGGCCCTTTGCTGGCAGATATTTCCAAGTGGTTTGTGCAGCGTCGAGGCATCGCCGTAGCGATAGGCGCTAGTGGCAACTACGTCGCCGGCGCAATCTGGCCGCAACCACTCTTGCAATCGATCGAATCTAACGGCTGGCGTGATACCTATCTCATGATGGCGGTATTGAGCGTGGCGGCGATGTTGCCACTGGTGTTGATGCTGCGGGCCAAACCCGAACGTGGCCATGCCGCCGTTATGCACGGGGGATCGGCAGGTTCGCCAGAAGCCTTGGGATTAACGCAGAACTCGCTTACCGCATTGCTGTGTCTGGCCGGGGTGGGTTGTTGTGTGGCGATGTCGATGCCGCAGGTGCATCTGGTGTCCTTGTGTACTGACCGTGGATTCGGCGCCGCGCGTGGCGCCGAGATGCTGTCGGCCATGCTGGCCTGCGGCATTGTCAGCCGTCTGGCTTTTGGCTTTGTCACCGACAAGCTCGGCGGCCTGCGCACCTTGCTGATCAGCGGCATTCTGCAAGGTGTCGCCTTGCTGATGTTTTTGCCCGCCAAGGGCCTCGTGGCGTTGTATACGGCCTCACTTATGTTCGGCCTGTTCCAGGGTGGCATTGTGCCGTCCTACGCCATCATCGTGCGTGAATACTTTCCTGAAGCCCAGGCCGGTGGCCGCATTGGTTTGATTATTTTTGCGACAATCGTCGGTATGGCTTTTGGCGGTTGGGGTTCGGGCGCGATTTTTGATCTGAGCGGTTCTTATACCGTCGCGTTTCTGCACGGCATCGGTTGGAACCTCGTTAATGTGTGGGTGACGGTGTTTCTGCTGTCGCGGCTGCGTCGTGGCCGTCCGTCGTCGCCGAGTGGGCATCTGGCTGCGGCCTGAGGCGGGTACCAATAAAAATCAGAGTACGTGGACGGGCTGCGGTATGAGTAAAACAGATGTCAATTTCTCCGCCATCGCGGCGGTATTTGATCAGGTGGCGGCACGCTTTGGCAGTGCCGACCTGCCAACACTGCGGGCGCTTTATCACCTGCCCTGCACAGCCATCATGGCGCAAGGTCCCCAGGTGCTGCTCGATAGGGCGGCCTTCGACGAGTTTTTCAGCGCCCTGCTGGCGCGCTTGCGCGGGCAGGGCTTTCACCATTCGGTCTATCGGGATCTTTCAGTCAAGACCCTGGCGCCGAGCCTCGCGCTGGCAAGCATGCATTGGACACGTTATCGCGGCGACGGCAGCGTGCTGGAGATCCTGGGTGCAACCTATACCCTGGTGCAGACGGATGGCGTATGGCGCATGGCCGCCCTGATCGGCCATGGCCCGGAGTCGGTGCTGGTTTTTAATTGAGCGCGCGCGTTTCGATGGCACCGGCGTATGACTTTTCGCCTCATAGCCCCAGCGTCTCCGGCAAGGCCAACATAAGATTCATATTCTGCAGTGCCGCGCCACTGGCGCCTTTGCCGAGATTATCCAGGCGTGCGACCAGCATGACCTGACGCTCTTTGTCATTGGCATAAACAAACAGCTCGACCTGATTGCTGTGATTGAGTGCTTCGGGTTCGAGGAAGCTGCCTTCGCACAAGGCAGCCATATCATTCAACGGACGCACGCTGACAAAGGGCTGACCGGCAAAGTGGGTAGCCAGTATCTCGTGCAGCATGGCACCACTGACCGGCACGACACATTGACCATGGTGCAGTGGCAGGCAGACCAACATGCCGCGTTCGAAATAACCCACCGACGGTGAAAAGACCGGCTTGGTGTCGAGCAATCCATGGACGCTCATCTCCGCGAGATGTTTGTGATCGAGCGTCAGACCATACGCGCCGAACATCTGCGGCGAGTTACCGGACAATGCCTGCTGGTAGCTCTCGATCATCTTGCGCCCACCACCGGAATAGCCCGACACGGCATGCACACTGAGCTGCGCGCTGGCGCTCAGCACACCACGCTCGCGCAACGGCCTGACCAGGGCCAGGAAGCCGGTCGGATAACAGCCCGGATTACTCACCCGCTTAGCAGTGCTTATGGCCTCGCGTTGGCCCGCGCAGAGTTCCGGAAAACCGTAAACCCAAGTCGACGCAGTGCGATGGGCAGTGCTGGCATCAATGACCGCCGTGCGCGGATTGTTGATCAGCGCGACGGTGGCCCGCGCAGCGTCGTCGGGCAAACACAGAATGACCAGGTCAACGGCATTAACCATCGCCCGTTTGGCAATATCGTCCTTGGCCTGTTCGCGTGGCAGACTCACCACTTCGACTTCGGGACGCTCAGCCAGGCGCGCTCGGATCTCAAGGCCGGTAGTGCCGTGTTCGCCGTCGATGAAGATTGTCGGAATGGCCATGCTCATGCCTGTGCGCTCTGGATGTGGCGAGCGCATGATACTGCCGAAAGCGCTATCTCCTACCGGGTGCTGTGGAGTATTTTTGTACTGCGGCAGGACGCCGTCTCAAAGCCGGAGGCCAAGGATGGTTTATTCGCAATTGCGCCATGGCCGGGTGTCAGCCCCGGGACAGGTTTATTTCATCACCACGGTTACCCACGCACGCGAACCATTGTTTCGTGATTTTCTGCATGCCCGTCGAGCGATTGGTGAACTTCGCCGTTTAAACGACTGCGCGATGGTGACCTCACTGGCCTGGGTGGTGATGCCCGATCATCTGCATTGGTTGCTGGCCTTGGGCCACGGCCATTCGATCCCAATCGTGGCAAAGATATTAATGGGGCGCACTGCTACGGCCATTAATCGCGATTGCGCCAGACGCGGGCCGGTGTGGCAGCGTGCTTTTCTTGATTATGCGCTGCGGCGCGACGAGGATGCCGCCAAGGTGGCGCGGTATATCGTAGCCAATCCCCTACGCGCCGGCCTGGTCACGAAGCTTGGTGACTACCCCCACTGGGATGCCATCTGGCTGTAGGTGCGAATTTATTCGCACAACACCGCAATGACCGACTGCGCGAATAAATTCGCACCGGCAGTCCTAGCGTCTGTGCAGTACAAAGGCCTGTTCGGTGCCGGGCTGACCTTTGACGTCTGCTTCGCGCGTGTTGCGCACGGCTATTGTCCAATCGTTGCCATACAAGGCCCCGATTTCTTCCGCTGTAACCGCAAACGGCGGCGGCGAGATGAGGTCGACGTCGTAAGCTACGGTGATCAGTAGCATCGCCGTATCGCGGACGCACAGCGCGCTCATCTTGTGTGCGTAATCGCGTCGCATGGCGGGCGGTAGAGCAATCAGCGCAGCGCGATCGTAAACTGCGGAAATCTCGCCCAGGTGTGCCCGGGTCAGCGCAAAAAAATCGCCGCACAACAGCCGGTAGCCTGCCGCGCTGAATTGTTCGAAGGGTGGGGCGGACGCCTGTGTTGCAGTCAGGCCATGTTCGTCAAAAAACGCCCGCAGAGCGACGTCCGCCAATTCGATGCCGACAACACCATGGCCCTGGCCGTGCAGCCAGGCCATATCGTTAGACTTGCCACATAACGGCACGAATACACGCGTGTTATTGCCGAGGCTGGCGCCATGGCTGAGCAACATGGGATGGACCTGCGTTTCGTGAAAGCCGATCTGCTGTGCGGCCCAGCGCTGCTGCCAGAATGAAGCGTCCATCAGCGCAGTAGATTCATGCACATTGATCGAGTGCTTCGTGGAGCAATTCCAGCGCAGCGCGGGTAAAAGTCTGCATATTGCCTTCGCGATCGGGACTGCCGGTTTCGATGCGTCTGGTCAGCGTGACCGGGCCGACCACGGCCAGCACACAGATGCCGGGTGGATGACCATAAGACGTGCCGGCGGGGCCGGTGGCGCCCAGTTCCGCGATGCCCCAGCTTGCGTTCAGGCGTTCGCGTATGGTCTGTGCGCATAACGAGACATAGGCTTCGGTCAAGGGCTCCTGACGTTCGAGCGTGACCTTTTCGATGCCCAGCAGTTCGCGCCGCGCACGCAAGGTATAAATGACGGTAGCGCCGAGAAAGTAAGCTGATGCGCCAGGCACCGCCAACAGGTTGGCCGATATCAAGCCGCCCGTGGAAGATTCGGCGACGCCGATGGTTTCTTTGCGTGCTTTGAGCATGTCGGCCACTGCGACCGCCTGTTTGGATAACGTGATCATGGGTATTGCGCTTATGATGCCTGCCGTTCTGGGAGATAGTTAGGACCCTGGTCAGAATTATCTCGTCAACACCGAGGGTGTTGCTGAGTGGTTGCTTGCCGGGCGCGATTTGCGGGCAATAGCGGGGCTATGGCCAACAATTGCAACGCAGCGGCAGCCGCTCAGGAACAGCCGAATGTAGAGATAATTTTTATCAGGGTCCTTAACGCATGGGCGCGACCACCTCTACTCATCGCGCGTGGTGCTGTCACGCATTCGGAGATTATCACGATCTGCGCATAGCCCCGGCCACTTCGCGCGCGCTCGGTGCTGACGAAATTCTGGTCCGCGCTCGCGCGTTTGCGGTCGGTTTTCCCGACATGCTGATGGTGCAGGGGCTGTACCAATTAAAACCACCCTTGCCGTTCACGCCGTGCGCCGAGTTCGCCGGTGAGGTGTTGGCGGCAGGCGCGCTAGTCACACGTTTTGCGCCCGGTGATAAGGTCATGGGCTCGGTGCGTTTTGGTGCTGCCGCGGAACGCATCGTGGTCGCAGCGGGCGATTGTATGGGCCTGCCTGCGAGTTTCGATTTTGCCCAGGGTGCGGGTTTCATCATCGCCTACAAGACTGCCTATGTCGGCTTGTTAACCCGCGGCGCCTTGCAGCGTGACGAAACCGTGCTGGTACATGGTGCGGCTGGCGGTGTGGGTTTGGCTGCGGTTGAACTCGCTGCCGCACTCGGTGCGCGGGTCATCGCCATGGCCAGAGGCGCGGCCAAGCTCGAACTGGCGCGCGCCAAAGGGGCGCAGGCCGTCATCGATTATGCTGACGGTGGCTTTCGCGAGCGAGTGAAAGCATTAACCAATGGGCGCGGGGTGGACGTGGTTTATGACCCGGTCGGCGGTGATGTTTTCGACGAATCCCTGCACTGTGTGGCGCCTTTTGGGCGGGTGCTGGTGATCGGTTTTGCCAGTGGCCGCATTCCGAGCGTGAAGGTCAATCATGCGCTGTTGAAACAATACGCCGTGATTGGTGTACGTGCCGGTGAATACGGTCGCGTTTATCCGCAAGGTGGGCGTGAAGTGCATGCCGCGCTGGAAGTCTGGGCCGCTAGTGGGCAACTCCAGCCCCATGTGCATGTGCGATTGGGTTTTGAAGAATTGTTGACGGGCATGGATGTGATTAGCGCCCGACAGGTCATGGGGCGGGTGGTGTGCGAGCTGCCGTAATGGCCGCAAAAATTTTAAAGTGCCAACAGGGGAGAGCGGGTTATGGGTCATCGTGTTGAATGTTTTTTTGATTGCTCCAGTCCCTGGACCTATCTTGCTTTTGAATACCTGCAAACGCGCATGGCAGGCCTGGATGTGGAGATTGTGTGGCGTCCGATCCTGGTCGGAGGCATTTTTAATACGATCAACCCGAGTGTTTATCAGTCGCGTGAAACACCGGTGCCGCCCAAAGCGGCTTACATGCGTAAAGACCTCGCCGATTGGGCGCGATTTGTCGGCTTACAGATCGTTTTCCCGCCGCCGGTGTTTCCCGTTAATAGCGTGAAGGCCATGCGCGGCGCTTATGTGGCGCTGGATGAAGGCCTGCTGGTGCCCTATGTGCGCGCCGTGTTCAAGCGTTACTGGAGCGAGTGCGCCGATATTTCGCAGGAGCATGAGTTGGCGGCAATAATCTCCAGCGTGGGCATCGATCAGCACCGCTTTTTTGACGGTATCGCCAGCGTGTCGTGCAAAGAGCGCCTGCGCCAGGCCACCGATGAAGTGGTGGCCCGCGGCGGTTACGGATCTCCCACGCTGTTCCTCGATGGTGATGACATGTATTTCGGCAACGATCGCATCGACCTCATGCGTTCGCGACTCACTCCCTCAGCTTGACATTCAGGAGCGGCACAGCATGGGCGATCTCGTTACCGTCAACATTGCACAGGGCATTGCAGACATCCGTTTTAACCGGCCTGACAAACACAACTCCCTGACCCTTGAGATGTTTGATGCTATCAACGCGGCCGCTGCCAAGTTGGCGGACAATCCGGCCGTACGGGTCGCGGTGCTGTCGGGCAATGGAGCTAGCTTCTGTGCTGGCCTGGATTTTTCCATCATGGCTGAAATGTTAAAGGGGCCGGCGCAAGCGCACGCGGTGCTGGAGCGGCTGCTCGCCCGTGACGGGCGCCCCGACAATTGTGCCCAGCGTGCGGCAGTGGCGTGGAAAAACGCAGCAGTGCCGGTGATCGCGGCTCTGCATGGGGCCGCTTTTGGTGGTGGCTGCCAGATTGCCCTGGGGGCCGATATGCGCATAGCAGCGCCGGATACGCGCCTGTCGGTGATGGAAATTAAATATGGCCTGATCCCCGATATGGGCCTTACCCAGACACTGCCCGAACTTGTGCGCCTGGATGTCGCCAAAGAACTGACCTTGAGCGGACGCATCGTCGCTGCAGACGAAGCCTTGACCTTGGGTCTCGTCACGCGCATTAGCGCCGATCCCGTGGCGGCAGCCATGGACATCGCGCGCAGTATCGCCGACCGCGCGCCCACTGCCGTACGCGCTGCCAAGCGCTTGCTGAACGAAGCGTGGCGAGCCGACGCCGCCACTGGCCTGGCGCTTGAAGAGCGCTTGCAGAGGACCCTTTTGGGTTCGACCGAGCAGCTTGAAGCCGTCACGGCCAGCATGCAGAAGCGTCAACCGAATTTCGCCATTACCGGCGGTGGTGCGTGAGTCACGAACTGTCCGCGCTCGAAGCGCGCGTCATTGGTGCCCTGATCGAAAAAGAAATCACCACGCCAGATCAGTACCCCTTATCACTCAACGCGCTGCTGGCCGCGTGCAATCAGAAAACCAATCGCGAGCCGATTCTCGACCTCACCTCAAGTGTGGTGCAGCAAACCCTCGAGAGCCTGATCAAAGCCCATCTGGTCAGCGATCGTGGCGGTTACGGTGGTCGCGTGACCAAATTTAAACAGCGTTTTTGTAATACTGAATTCAGTGGTCTCAAATTCACCGCCCAGGAATTGGGCATCGTGTGCGTATTGTTATTGCGCGGCGCCCAGACGCCAGGCGAGCTGCGTGCCCATACGCAGCGTCTGTGTGAATTTGCTGACACGCTGGCGGTAGAGGCCGCGCTCGATACGCTGATGATCCGTAGCGATGGGCCCTTCGTGGCGCGCCTGGCGCGTGCGGCGGGCGCGCGCGAGTCGCGTTACATGCACCTGTTCAGTGGCCACGTTGAATCGGTGGCGGCATCTGCTGTTATAACGCCCACGCCGCGAGGTGAGAGCCTGGCCGAGCGGGTCACGGTGTTGGAAAACACGGTGGGGGCGCTGCGCGAAGAGCTAGATAAACTCAAACTTGCTTTGGGTGATGCCTAAGTCCGACAGGCTGCTAGTATCGGGCTTGTACCAAGCGAGGACCCGACGATGTTACGCGCAATGGAATCGCTACTCCCCCAACGGTATTGGGCGTGGGCGTCGTGTATCGCTCTGACGGTACTGTGTCTGGTGCTATCGCTTGTTGGGCATGGCCTGTTTTTGTTTGCTTTGTTGTTTGCGGCCTTGTCTGTGGTCGGCTGGGCGGATTACCACCAGCAGCGCCAAGCCATCCGGCGCAATTATCCGCTGCTCGCTCACTTTCGCTTTTTTTTTGAATACATCCGCCCGGAGATCCGCCAGTATTTCATCGAGGCAGATCGCGACGAATTGCCGTTTTCCCGCGCCCAGCGTTCAATTGTTTATCAACGCGCCAAGGGTGCCAGCGACAAACGTCCATTTGGTACGCAGCTCGACCTTTATGAGCCCCATTACGAGTGGATTAATCACTCAATCGCGCCAACGGAGATCGACAGCCACGATTTCCGAATTCAGGTGGGTGGTGCCAATTGCGCGCAACCCTACTCGGCGAGTGTGTTCAATGTCTCGGCCATGAGTTTTGGCGCATTGTCGGCCAACGCCATCCTGGCCTTGAACGAAGGCGCGCGGCGGGGCGGTTTTTATCACGATACCGGCGAAGGCTCGATCTCCCCTTATCATCGCGAACAGGGCGGTGATCTGGTCTGGGAAATAGGCAGCGGCTATTTCGGGTGCCGCGATGCGGATGGTCGATTCGATACGCAGAAGTTCGCTGAAAACGCCGCGCACGACCAAGTCAAAATGATCGAGATAAAACTCTCCCAGGGCGCCAAGCCGGGCCATGGTGGTGTGCTGCCGGGGCCGAAGGTGACCGCCGAGATCGCCGCCGCGCGCGGTGTTCCGGTGGGTGTGGATTGTGTATCACCGGCGCGGCATTCGGCGTTTTCGACACCCTTGGAACTCATGGCCTTTGTGCAGACCTTGCGCGCCCACGCGGGTGGCAAGCCGGTGGGTATCAAGTTCGCGGTGGGTCATCCATGGGAATGGTTTGGTATGGTCAAGGCCATGTTGGAGACCGGCATCGCGCCGGATTTTATTGTCGTTGACGGCGGTGAGGGCGGCACGGGTGCGGCGCCGCTGGAGTTTTCTGACCACGTCGGCGCGCCGCTGCGTGAGGCCTTGATGCTGGTGCACAACACCCTGGTCGGCGTAAACCTGCGCGAACGGGTCCGCCTCGGCGCCTCGGGCAAAATCATTACGGCCTTCGACGCAGCGCGCACCATCGCCACCGGCGCGGACTGGTGTAACTCCGCGCGTGGTTTCATGTTTGCACTCGGCTGTCTGCAATCGCAGACCTGTCATACCGGACAGTGTCCGACCGGCGTCGCAACCCAGGACCCCAAGCGCATGCGCGCGCTGGTGGTCGATGACAAATCAGAGCGCGTGTTTTTGTATCACCAGAATACCCTGGTGGTGCTGAAAGAATTGTTGGCGGCCGCTGGCCTCACGCATCCGCGTGAATTGGGCCCGGAGCACGTGATTCGACGCGTATCGTCAACTGAAGTGCGCTCGCTGGCGGCGCTGCACAGTTGGCTCAAACCCGGCGAACTATTGACATCAACGCCACACTCGCCGGTCTTCAAGGTGTTCTGGGCTGCAGCGCGTACTGATACTTTTAACGCGCCGCCCAATATCCTTTCGATGCGCTCAGGCAAATCTCAGTAGCGGCAGGCGGGGAGCGGTAGCCGCGGAGGTCGAGCCGCGGCTTTAAAAAAACGATGCGCTTTAGACCCTGGGCTTTTGCGCGTCGAGGAAACTTTGGATGGTGGCGGTGACCATTACCTTGCCCTGCTTGTCCAGCACTTCGAAAAGTTTGCCGTCCTCTTCAGCCTGGCAGCTGAACAACACCACTGAACCCTGCGACCCGCCGTGCTCCATGTGTACATCGCCGCTTTGGGTGCGAGAGAAAAAGCCGGGCTGGCGGATTTTGTGCACGGTTTCGTGCTTACTGGTTTCGATGACGTGATGTTCGCCTTCCAGCACCAATACCGACATGGCGCCCAGGTGGCGGTGGTAATGGCAATAGGCGTTGGGCTCCCACTTGCTCAGGAAGTCGATGCGGCCGAGTTCTGGCTGGGTGCCGAGGATCGCGACCCAGTAGTCGATCGGGTAATCGAATTTAGGTGAGCCCAGCACACGCTGCCACACGATGGCATCGGTCTTGTAGCCGGACACAGACGGGTGGATTGGGGATACGGCGCTCATGGCTTGTGCCTCTCGGGTAATGTTGGTGTCGAGGATTGTCCTCCGACGAACGGCAGCAGTGCAATTCCCGAGGAGCAGGTGCAGGGCATCTTGCAGGCTTAGCCGTCCGACCAGAGGCACGGGGCGCCTGTCGGGCACCATCGCCCGTGCCGCGACCGACCCGCGCTTATGCTGTGAGCAAGCGCATCTTGCGTCGGTCACTGCGCAAGGCTGAACGCGTCGCTACACGAACTTGGCACCCACCAGGTGGCGGCGGTCGTTGGGCATCAAAACGCCTCAGGCGCGCTGCACGAACTCCACCACATTGCCGTCGGGATCGCGCACCATGGCAATGGTCACACCCGGCATGAACTCATTTTTTTCGATATCGAACTTGACGCCGGCCTTGTGGCAGGCCGCGCACACCTCGTCGATGTTGGTGACCGGAAAGGTCAGATAGCGAAAGCCCAGGGTATGTTCAAGGCCCAGTGTACCGACGGGCGGCACTTGTTTTGGATCAACCAGCTTGATGAAGCTGTCGCCAAAAGCCATGCGGTGCATGGTGCCGAACCACACCGGCATTTCCTGAACCTTCTTCAGTCCCAGCACCCCTTCGTAAAAGGCCAGGCTGGCCTTGATGTCACCGACCACCATGCCGATGTCGACAGCGTTTTTGGCGGGATTCATACCCATAAGGATACTCTCCTAGTTTGTTTGGATAGTGTGAGTGCAGTTGCGTCGCGGTCGGAGTGTACGTTGGCCGAACATTGCGCGCCAAGGGCAAGCCGGGCTGGCGTGATCACGGTGGGTGCGCTACCTCGGCCAGCCAGTGGCCTGTCACACAAA
>JAYUQF010000260.1:0-1666 GCA_043756885.1 Pseudomonadota bacterium | reverse complement strand
TGATCCTGCGCGAGGGCTTGTTAGTGGCGTTTTTCCTGGGTGGGCTGGTGGTGCTGGGTGGCTTGCAGAGCTGGTGGTTGCAGCCCCTACTCGCCGGTGTTGAGCCCCAGGTGCTTTATTACGTGGCGACGGCCCTGACTGCCATCACCGACAATGCGGCGCTCACGTATCTGGCGTCGTTAGTGGAAGGCGTGTCGGCCGATTACAAATACGCCGTCGTGGCCGGCGCAGTCACTGGCGGCGGCCTCACCATCATCGCCAATGCGCCTAATCCTGCGGGTGTTGCCATCCTCAAAACCCATTTCACCGATGAGACCATAAGCCCGCTGGGGCTGTTCATCGCGGCGACGCCGCCCACCTTGGTGGCGATTATTGCATTTCAAGTGTTGTAAGCGGCTGAGCTTTGGCCTGTTGACCCCGGCAAGCGCCGCGCAAAATGTAATTTTGTCAGGCCGCCGATGCCAGTCTTAACACCGCCGCCCGCGCATCGTCACACAGCCCCACCCCGCCGTGGGCCGTATGGGCGATGATCTGGGCGCGCATGCGCGGGTCCCAGAAGCGTTTGAGATGTTGAGCGATAACCTCAACCGCAGTGTCGGGATCGGCCACTTGATTGGCCGCAATATCGTTGAGCATTTCTACCAGACGTTCGATATCCACGGGCGCCTAACTTCCACCGTCAACGATGCGCTTGGCATGGGTGTAGATGACCAGGTCCGGCCCGCGCACAAAAGCCGCGAGTGTGATCTCGCAGGTCTGCGCCAGGCGCACGGCCCGTGCGGTTGGGGCTGAGACAGCCGCCACTACGGCGATACCCACCATCGCTGCCTTCATAACAATTTCATAACTCGCACGGCAGGTAACCAGGACAAAGCCCGCCGGATAATCACCCTTGATGCGCGCGCCGATGAGTTTATCCAGCGCGTTATGCCGGCCGATATCTTCACGTACCGCGATCACTTCACCGCTCAGATCAACCCAGGCGGCGGCGTGCACCGCGCCGGTCGCACGATTCATGGGTTGGCGCGCCGCCAGTGCAGTGCTGGCGCGCGCGATAGCAGCACGCGTTACGCGCGTTGTCGCGTGCACCGCTGGCGGTGTGCGCATGGCGTCTTCCACCATGCGTTTGCCACACAGGCCACAGCCCGACCGTCCAGCCATCACCCGCGGCGGCTCAACGGGGCGCGTGCCGAGTCGTGCCGGAATGACCAGATCAAGTTCCACACCATCGGCCAGCGCGCGCTGTTCAACCATCACCAGTTCGCGTGGTGAATTGATCAACGCTTCGGTGAGGGCAAAACCCAAGGCAAAGTCCTGCAGATCCTGTGGCGACATCAACATCACCGCATGGGGCTCGCCGTTGCACAGCACGGCTACCGGTGTTTCTTCCGCCAGTTGGTCGATGACATGCTCACGCGCACCATCACGCCAGCGTGTCACTTCGACCTCGGCAAGCGGCGCCGGCAAGCGCGTGTCCGTGTGCACCTCAGCGAGTGAGGGATGTGCGTTCATCAAGCAGTTTTTTCTGTTCTTCACTAAAGCGGTGGTAACGCGCCTGCCAGGCGGACGGGTGGGTTACTTTTACCACCTGCACGGCCGTGACTTTATATTCAGGGCAATTGGTCGCCCAGTCGGAATGTTCGCTGGTGATCACATTAGCCCCGGA
>JAYUQF010000259.1:0-1670 GCA_043756885.1 Pseudomonadota bacterium | reverse complement strand
CGGCCCTCATCGGCGCGACAGATGCCTTGGCATGAGCCGCACAACTTCGGTGTTAAACTGCCGCCGGCCTTGCCCAGCGCGATAGAGTCCCTAACCATGGTCCTGAATTTTCCCCAATCCCTGCGTCGTTTTAACAGCCACACGCGGCTATTGGTGGCTGCACTGCTCTGCCTTGGCGCCGCCCTGCCGCTGCGGGCGGGCGCCGATACGCAGAAGCTCAATGGCAGCTGGGTGTTGGACGAGACCGTATCAGAGTCCTACGTCGGTGCGACCCAAATCCTTAAAAAGCAGATCTTGAAGCTCAACAGACGCCGTACCAAAGACAGCTTTCCGACTGAAAATAAAAGCGGGCACCGGGGCAACAAATATTACGAACAGGAACGTGCCAGCAAAAGATTGCGCGCTGCCGATACCGTCAATGTCGACTGGAGCCTGCCGGGCGAGCTCGACATCGTCATGAAAGCGAAAACCGTCAAAATCTACCAGTCACGCATGTGCGCGGTGCTCTACGACCAAAGCTTCAAACGCCTGATTGCAATTAATCCTGCCGGCAATTCTTATTCGGCCAAGGGCACTGAATTTGCCCACGACACCCTCGGTCGCGCCTTCAGTTATTTTGAGCGCGAAACGCTGGTGATCGATACCGACGTCAAGGGTGGTGATCAGCTGGTGGAAAAATTCAGCCTCGATGAAACCGGCGAAGAGCTCAAGATTCTGACCAAGTACCGACGCAGTGATCTGGGCCGCACCCTGGAATACACGCGGGTCTACCGGCGCGGCGAAGCCGCCGCACCGAGTCCCTGAGCCGGGCCAGCGACAAAACAGTGTAAAGGGGCCAAGGCCCCTTTTTTTCTATTCCGCCGCATTGGGCACTCGGCGCCGATGGCCGTTACACCCGCGGGTGCTACATATATGGGCGGCTTGCTGGCCGCGTTCAGGAGCCAAACATGGGCGCAAAACCCTTGCGTATTTTTGTCACGCTGGTGTGCTGTGCGGCCACTGGCGTGCAGGCTGAAATCACCAGCCTTGCGGACTGGCCCTGCAGCGTTTGGCAGGCGCGGCGTGCCTCAGGTAAACAGGTTGATGCACCGCAGATGTGGTTATCTGGTTTTATGACCGGACTGGCCACGGCGCGCGACATTGATGTGCTGTCTTACACCCATGCCCAAGCCCTGTTCGTCGCGATGGATAAGTTCTGCGCGACCCATCCCGAACAGCACATCTCGGCGGGTGGTTTGGCCGTGTTTGAACAGATCCGTCACAGCTTGCCGACCACACCACCGCGCGCGCTGTAGTGCGGCCAGGGCTGTGGGCGAGTAGCGACAGGTCGCTTACAATTTGGCGCGAGCAGCGCTTCTACGCGCACGATCGTTCCCCAACCGACAGGCACCCACCATGCACGCCCAACCACTCCGCTTTGGCACCGCACTGCGTTCACCCTATGAAGTTGCCGCGTCTGCGCGTCGCATCGAAGACCTGGGCTTCGATGTTCTGGGTTGTGGGGAACACGTCAGCTTCTATGGTGATACGGCCAACGGTTTTGTGTCCTTGAGTGTTGCTGCCGGCGCTACTTCCCGTATCCAACTCATGAGTGCGATCACGCTGGTGCCGCTCTACCCGGCGGCGCTGCTCGCCAAACTCGGCGCCGCACTCGATGTCGCCAGTAATGG
>JAYUQF010000258.1:0-1671 GCA_043756885.1 Pseudomonadota bacterium | reverse complement strand
GGGTCGGCGGAGCCGACTGGTTAAATCCCGGGCATTATGCCCCATGGCGATGACAACTACCCTATCAGCAAGGGAAATTTCACAGTTCGCGCAGTGGTTCACACTCGCTGGCTCTGTCAGGTTGCGATGGCTTGTTCGTGGTCGCGCCATATGAAGCACTCGTTACCCGCGCTCAACAATTGCGCAAAAGCACCGAAGTGGAACACGCTGCTCGTTGAGCACGGCTCAAGCAGCAAAGCTAACAGGCGTCCACGCGGCCCGCTGACCGGCACCCGCAGACTGCCTGCCGGGATCGCGCGCTGCTCGCGCCTGACTACCGGCCACGTCGCGCCCACTACCGGCATGTTCTGCACGATGAGTGGGCGTTCGAGTGGGGCGCTCAGGGTCTGATAATAAAAGCCGTGGGTATCGAGCAGCTGTGCAAAGGCCGGTTGTTGCGCCGTGATCCAATACTGCGTCGCCAGATCCACACACGGCCCACTGACCACCCGACGGTGATCGGGGAACTCAATGGCTCGCAGTTCACCATCGGCTATGGCGCGCAACACAATCCCCAGGCGGCGCTCTGGCCCGGTGGCAGCGTAAACCGGGGCCAATGCCAATGGCTCAGTGCTGTGCGCGTGCTGGGCCAGCAGTGCCAGGATCACCGGCCGCTGTTCAGCGAGCAACAGTATAAATTCGCGCTGCGCGAGTAGTTGTTTAGCGGCGCGGACGGCGATGTTTCGATAGCTGTCGTAGTGGCCATGTTTGGGATCTACACGCGTTTCCAATAAAAAGGCCAACGCACCACTCAAACCGGCGCGTATGCGAAATTTGCGCGCGGTCAGCCCACCGTGGGTCAGGACCTGCGAGAGCGAGAGGATTTCGCGCACGTAACGTTGTGCGGGGATCCCGTGCGCCGCAACTCGCTCGATAAGCTGGGGCAGCATCACGCCTTCGGTGTAGCGGCGCAGGGCGCGCGGTATCGCCGGATTGTTGGCACAATCAAATTGTGTCTCGAAGTCCGTCATGTAACCTTCAAGCGCCAGAGTTTTCTGCTTGAGTACCGCCGATTCATGGGCATCGAGCACCACATGCGGCTCGAACTCACGTAATAAACGGTCCAGCGCGCGGGTCTCTGGCTGAGTGAGCAAAACAAAATCGCGATTGATATTGACCTCGTCGGCGTTGCGACTGGAATCGCGCGCACGCCCATCGGGATTGGCATCGGGATAAATGACAAACTCGAGATGTTCGAGACCTGCCCCGCGCTCTCCCGTTGCAAAATCGCGTGCCAGCATCAGCAGGGCCTCGCCACCGGCAGCTTCAGCAGCACCGTGCTGAGAACCCACCAATAACACCCGCAGGCTGGCCGACTGCCCACTGCGCGCTGGCACCTTCAATGCGGTCAAAGCCCGCCCGCCCGCCGAGCGGCCGAGCTGCCACAGACTTGCACCGCGAATGTCTGTAGCGAGTTGCGCGAGAAAGGCGGCGATCTCCTCCGGCGTCGACAGCCGACGGTGTCTGTGCACTTCAAGAGGGGTGGCGTGCATGGTCATCGCGTATTCAAACGTTGACGCGCAGCATCCGGCTCTACACGGTAGACCCCCAATTCACGGTCCGAGACAAACTCGGGCGCAAATCGCGGCACGCGGAACAGGCTGCTGGTGGAGCGCGGATCGAGCAACAGTG
>JAYUQF010000257.1:0-4231 GCA_043756885.1 Pseudomonadota bacterium | reverse complement strand
CTGCCAGACGCGCACGCGTGAGGTCGCCGAGCGCATTGATGTGGGCGATGGCTGCTTCATCGAGCAACTCCATGGCGGCGAGTCCGGCGGCCATGGTCATGGGGTTGGCGCTAAAGGTGCCGAGGTTCGCGACCGCGCCGTCGGCTTCCAGAGCGCGCATGAATTCCCGTCGTCCGCCCACCGCGCCAACCGGAAAACCGCCGCCGATAATTTTTGCCATTGTCGTCAGATCGGGATCGAAGCCGTAATAACCTTGCGCGCCGCCCACTGCGTGGCGCAGCGTAATGACTTCGTCGCAGATGAGCACAATGCCGGCGCGCCGGGTTTCTTCGCGCAGAACGCGCAGAAACTCTGCTTGCGCGGTAATGACACCGCCCGCGCCCTGAATCGGTTCAACGATAATTGCTGCGAGCTCGCCGCCATAGGTCGCAATTGCTTCGCGCACGGCTTGCGCATCGTTATAGCGCATGAGAACGACATCGGCGCAGGCCGCCGCTGGCAAACCGCCGACGTCAGCGTGGGGTGTGGTGACTTTCACGGGATCGCCGGGGGCGGGCAGGCCATGTCCGCCGACCATCACAAAATCTGACGAGCCGTGATAACCACCCTCGAACTTGCCGATGCGGTTGCGCCCCGTCACTGCACGCGCGATGCGCAGCGCGACCATCACGGCTTCGGTGCCGGAATTGTTGAATACCACTTGCTCGACACTGCCGACGCGGTCACACAAGTGTTGTGCGAGGGCGAATTCCTGCGCACCGGGCGCGGAGTAGGTGGTGCCATAACCGAGTTGACGCTCGACTGCTGCCATCACCTGTGGATGACCGTGACCATGCACCAGGGTTGTGTAGTTGTTGTGGAAGTCAATGCGGGCATTGCCATCAAGATCGATGCCGGTCACACCGAGCGCTCTTTCAACATAAAAAGGAAAGGGCGGATGGCGCAACAGCGAGCGTGAGGTACCGCTCGGCACGTAACGACTGGCCCGTTCAGCATGGGCACGAGAACGCGGATTTCGGGCCACGTAGTCTTGCCATGCCTGGCTGCTTTCGATGCTCATAACTGCTGCCCTCTGACGCTGCGTACGAACAGGTGAAATGCCTGCAGGATTTTTTATTGAACTCCAACGAGTCGGATTAGATTGACATAAGTGATCGCAGGTCAATACAGTCAAGCTCCAACCGGGTCACGGGGCAAGCTATGGCACAGCAGGGCGGGGCACAGGGCTGGCGGATCAGCGTTGACACGGGCGGGACGTTTACCGACGTGGTGGTTGCCGATGCCAACGGGCATTTCACCATCGGTAAGGCCCTCACCACACCTGCGCGGATTTTTGGCGGCCTTGCCGCGGCGCTGGGCGACGCCGCCGACAAACTGAACCTGAGCGTCACGCAGATCCTGGCGCGCACCGCCATCTTCATCTACGGTACGACGCGCGCGACCAATGCCATCGTCACCGGTAATGTCGCCAAAACCGCCTTCCTGACCACCGCCGGCTTTCCCGATATTCTGGTGTTGCGCGAGGGCGGCAAATTTAATCCGCACGATTTCAGTAAACCCTTTCCTCGACCCTATATTGCACGCCGCCACACGTTTGAGATCGAAGAACGTATCGATGCCACCGGCGCGGTAGTAAAACCACTGGTCGAGGCGCAGGTGATAACGGTGCTGGAAAACCTGCGTCAGCAGAAATTCGAAGCCTGCGCAGTGGCCTTGTTGTGGGCTACCGCCAACCCTGCGCACGAACGCCGCGTGGCACAACTCATCGAAACCCATGTGCCGGGTCTGCCCTATACCCTTGGCCATGCGCTCAATCCGATCCTGCGCGAGTATCGGCGCGCCTCGTCGGTGGCCATCGATGCCTCGATCAAACCGCTCATGCAGGCGCACCTGCGGGATTTGCAGCACGATCTGCGTGAAGCAGGTTACGCCGGCGAGATCTTGATCAGCACGACCATCGGCGGCTGCATCGATGTAGAGAGCGTCATCGAGCGACCTATCCACACCGTGCGATCCGGTCCGGCCATGGGGCCGGTGGCAGGCCGTCGTTACGCGGCGCTGGAAAATCGACCCGAGCCGGTACTGGTAGTTGACACCGGCGGTACGACGTTTGATGTCAGCCTGGTGCGCAATCAACAGATAGCCATCACCCAGGAGACCTGGCTGGGCGAACGGTTCACCGGCCATATGCTCGGCATTCCGGCGGTGGATGCGCGCAGCGTCGGTGCGGGTGGTGGTTCAATCGCCTGGCTGGACGATGCCGGCTTGCTGCATGTGGGGCCCCACAGTGCGGGCGCAGAGCCTGGTCCGGCTTGTTACGGACGCGGTGGCAAATTGCCGACGGTGACCGATGCCGCACTGGTGCTCGGATATCTCGACCCGGCTTTTTTTCTCGGTGGACGTATGCAACTTGATGTCAGCGCGGCGCACACTGCCATCAACAGCGTGGCAACTGCGCTGGGTATCAGCGTTGAGCAAGCGGCATTCTCCATCTTTGCGGTCTCTAACGAGACCATGATCAATGCCATCAAGGACATCACGGTCAGCGAAGGCATTGATCCCGCCGAAGCCGTGATCGTCGCCGGTGGCGGCGCTGCGGGTCTCAATATCGTCGCCATCGCACGCGAACTCGATTGCCGGGCGGTGATCGTGCCCCGCACCGCGAGTGTGTTATCAGCTTGTGGTATGCAGTTCTCTGACATCCAGGCCGAAGCCAGCGCCGCGGCGCCGACACGTTCCGACCTCTTCGACCGTGCCCTCGTCAATCGCGCCCTCGACGACATCGACACACGCTTGGACGCCTTCGCGGCGCGCCTTGCGGCGCGTGGTTTTGACCAGGTCACGCGCCACTATCGTGTTGATGCGCATTACACGGCCCAGGTCTGGGACCTGGCCGTCGATTTACCGGCGGCGCGTATCCACACCGATGCCGAGCAGGTGGCGCTGGTTGAAGCCTTCCATGCAGTGCATCGTCGTGTATTCGAGATTGACGACCGTGCCAGCGCGGTCGAATTTTTAACTTGGACCGGACGCCTCGCGGTGGCCCTGCCGGCCATCACGGTGAGCGCTACCGGCGCGCTGGGTACTGAGCGTAGGACCCAGCGCGCCGTGTGGTTCGATCTCGACGGTGCCATCGAGTCGGCGGTGGTGCGTGGTGATGCCCTTGCAGTTGGCACCAGCGTTGAGGGGCCGGCGATCATCGAAGAGGCCACCACCACGCTTGTACTGCCGCCCGGCACGCGTGCGACGCTCACGAGCGCGGATAGTTTTGTCGTTGAGTTGGCCATCTGAGTGCGGGTGCAAAAGGAAATCGAATGACAACAACGACCACCATCCACACAAGTCCGGCAGCACTTTCGCCGATGTTGCTCGCCGTACTGTCAAACCGTTTTGACGGCGTAGTGCGCGAGATGACCAATACCATGCTGCGCACCGGGCGCTCGGCAGTCATCAACTCGGCGCGGGATTTTTCCTGCGGTATCACCACCGCAGACAATCAGCTGTTTGCTACGGCTGAGGGTTTGCCGGCGCACACCTACGGGCTGAATCTGCAAACCGCCGCGATGTGTGGCTTTCACGATGACATCGCCGAGGGTGATGCCTACCTGCACAATGACCCCTATAGTGGCAATTCTCATCCGGCCGATCACACTTTGATCGTGCCGGTGTTCTGGGCAGGTCAGCACGTGTTCAACGTCTGCGCCAAGGCCCACCAGGCGGATATTGGTAACAGTATTCCCACCACCTATCACGCTGCGGCCCGCGATATCTACGAAGAGGGTGCATTGATTTTTCCAGCCGTGCGGGTGCAGCGGGCTGGTCGTAACGTCGAAGACATTATTCGCATGTGTCAGCGTCGTATTCGAGTGCCCGACTACTGGTATGGTGATTTCCTCGCCATGCTGGCGGCGGTGCGCACTGGTGAGAAGCGCATTCACGAAGTGTTCGCCAAATATGGTCCAGATACTTTGCGGCGTTTCGTTGTCGAATGGTTTGATTACAGCGAAGCGCGTATGCGCCAGGCGATCCGTAATCTGCCGGCGGCCACCGTCGAACGCCGCAGTGCCCACGACCCGTTGCCACCGATGATGCCCGACGGAATTCCAGTGCATGTCAAGGTGACGGTTGACCCGCTAGCGGCACGCATCGAAATTGATTTGACCCAAAACATCGACAATATGGACAACGGCCTCAATCTGTCCGAGGCCTGTTCGATCAGTAATTCGGTGGC
>JAYUQF010000256.1:0-1677 GCA_043756885.1 Pseudomonadota bacterium | reverse complement strand
GGCGGACTTCGGCCGTATTGATTGTGCGTTCAACAATGCCGGTGTGGCCGGTGACAACAACATGGTGGCCGACACCAGCGATGCCGAATTCGAACGCGTGGTGGGTGTGAACCTGACCGGCGTGTGGTTGTGCATGCGCCGCGAAATTCAGGAGATGCTGTTGCGCGGTGGTGGTGCGATCGTCAATACCGCTTCGGTCGCTGGCCTCGTCGGCTGGAAATTTGCCGCGGCCTATTCGGCGACCAAACATGCGGTTATCGGCATGACACGCTCGGCGGCGCTCGAATACGCCAAGCGCGACATCCGCATCAACGCGGTGTGCCCGGGCGTGATTGAAACCCCGATGGCTGCCCCGGCCCAGCACGATCAGGCGATCCGCGACATCATGTTGCGCAAACACGCGACCGGGCGGCTTGGCCAACCCGAGGAGGTCGCCGCGGCGGTGTTGTGGTTATGTTCGCCAGCGGCGTCTTTTGTTCACGGCCATGCCATGGCGGTCGACGGCGGCTACGTCGCACGCTGAATTGCGCCACCACGCGCGGCGTGCTTTGCACCGTCGCGCTCATCTGCACTACGCTTGCAGACCAAATTCTCCAGCTAACGTGTAACCGAATCAGCATGACCGCCACCACTTCCGGCCCGACTTCCCATTCCTATTTTTCCCAGCGCCTGCGACTGCATTACGTCGATTGGGGTAACCCAGGTGCGCCACCTTTATTGATGGTGCATGGCGGACGCGATCACTGTCGTAACTGGGATTGGCTGGCAGAACGGCTGCGCGATCGCTGGCACATCATCGCGCCTGATCTGCGTGGCCACGGCGATAGCCAGTGGTCTGCCGAGGGCAGCTATCGCATGGATTGTTATGTCTATGATCTCGCGCAACTGATCCATCAACAGAAGCTCGCGCCGGTGACCATCATCGCCCACTCCCTGGGCGGTAATATCTCAACGCGTTATACCGGCATCTATCCACAAACGGTGCGCCGACTGGTTGCCATTGAAGGCCTCGGCGCGTCGCCGAAGATTACGCAGGAACGCGCCAAACAGCCGCTCGATGAACGCATGCGCACCTGGATCGACGAACAACGGCAACTGGCCGGCCGTCTGCCACGTCGATATGTCTCGGTGGAAGAAGCGTTCAAGCGCATGCAGGAAGAAAACAAACATCTTTCACCCGAGCGCGCCCGCCATCTGACCGAACACGGTATCAACCAGAACGAAGACGGTAGCTTCTCGTGGAAATTTGATAACTACGTCCGCTCATGGCCAGCTTTTGACATGACCAGTGTTGAAGTGGAATCGCTGTGGTCACGCATCAGCTGCCCCAGCCTGTTGGTCTACGGTGCGGAGAGCGGTGCGTCGAACCCCAGCCTCGACGGTCGCGCCAAACATCTGAAAAACGCCACGGTGGTCACCATCGATGGCGCCGGGCATTGGGTCCATCACGATCAGTTCGAGACCTTTTATAAACTGGCGTCGGACTTCATCGCGCAGGAGTAGGGCTGGGCGCGTTTGTAGGCAAAAAAATAGCAGGTGGTGCCGCACTAACGACGCCACCTGCAAAGCGTTTTTCAGGCGACGCGCGCGAGGAACTCGCGCAAATCAGCGTTAAAAGCCGAGGGCTTCTCCAACTGGCAGAAATGGCCTACATCGTCGTAAAGCTTGATCTTGGCG
>JAYUQF010000255.1:0-4238 GCA_043756885.1 Pseudomonadota bacterium | reverse complement strand
CGCTCCCCGGCCAATGCCGCGTTCACGTGGTTGCGAACGGGCGCTTCGTCGACAGGTGCCACCGTGGATGGCGGCACAACGATGGGAAACGAGGCGGGGAAGCTACTGGTCTTCGCCAGCAGGGTCAAGGACAAATCACGGTTCAGTCGCGCCTGCCCAGACAGGGTGTGCGGTTGCAGGTCCCCACCGAAGTCTTGAGAATGCCGGCCCTAAGGACCCTGGTCAAAATAATCTCTACATTCGGCTGTTCCTGAGCGGCTGCCGCTGCGTTGCAATTTTTGGCAATAGCCCCGCTATTGCCCGCAAATCGCGTCCGGCAAGCAACCACTCAGGAACACCCTCGGTGTTGACGAGATTATTCTGACCAGGGTCCTAAGTGTGTTCGTCGGGAAATGAATCCCCTGGCAGCTGACGCCGCAGCTCAAGCTTACTAATTTTGCCCGTTGCGGTGTGCGGTAACGCATCGACCATTACAACACCGTTCGCAATCCACCACTTCGCCACCTTGCCTTCAAACCAGCTGAGCAGTTCTGCACCTGTATCTGGCATGGCAGCAACTACCACCAGCAGCGGTCGTTCTTGCCATTTGTTATGGCCCATACCAACAACCGCACATTCACGCACAGCGAGGTGCGACATCGCGACATTTTTCAGATCTAAAGAGCTGATCTATTCGCCGCCCGACTTGATCACATCCTTTGCACGGTCGGTAATCTTGATGTAGCCATTTGTGTCTATCGTGGCAACATCACCCGTATCGAACCAGCCGTCGGGGCCATGGGCATCCGAGCCTTCCTCAAGCCGATAATAGCCACTGCAGATCCACGGTCCACGCACTTTGAGAGCGCCGAAGCTGACGCCATCCCACGGCAGCTCGCGATTGTTATCATCGGTGAGTTTGAGCTCCGCACCGGGCAACGCTCGCCCCTGCTTGACAACATGGGCAGCAAGCTGCCCGCCTCGAAGATCGGCGGTTTCGACCGTCGGCTGATTCACCGCGCCAACTGGACTCATCTCTGTCATGCCCCAACCGTGGAGCACCGCTACGCCATGCCGATCGCGAAATTCTTCAATCATGCTCAACGGGCAGGCCGAGCCACCGATTACCGTGCGGTTCAATGGCGCGACACCGCGTCCACTGGTACGCAGGTAGTCGAGCAGAGGTAACCAGACCGTTGGCACGCCGCCGGCCAGGGTTACTCCTTCCTCGGTGATCAGATCGACCAGTAACGCCGGCTGGCTGAGCGCAGGCCCGCGTCAGACTCCTGAGCAAGCAACAACTCGCAACACTGCAGATTAGGTAACGCGCTCACAGGCATATGAGCCTGGCCGGTCATGGCCACGTAGCCTTTCACGCGCGGACACGCCGGTGCAATCTGCTCCATAACAGCGGTGAACGTCACGTCAAAAAAAATCCACTCATCATCGGCATGATTGATGATGTAAATAAGCTGCTGCGCGAACAGACGCGGATTAATCGTATGCAGCACCCGTCCGCTGCAGCTCACGCCGTAGTACAGCTCGAGATGACGAAAGTCATTCCATGCCACGGTGCCAATACGGGCGTCGGCACTGGCTCCCAAGCGGTCCAGCACATTACTCAGACGCCGTGCGCGCGCGAAACAATCGGCCAAACGATAACGATGGCGTTCATGGTCAGCGGTCACGGATACAACTTCGCGCTGGCCGTGGTTGCGCTCGGCGTGGCGCGCTAGTGACGCAATGGTCAGCGGCCTGTCCATCATCAATCCAAGCATCACGGTCTCCTGCGGTGGTGGCGCGGAATTCGCGCGCTCGGCGAGTTTAAACCCATGGCCGTGGGGCATCACAGAGGGGCGTTCAGGGCCTCGCACGCGCCTGCGATCGTCGCTGGGGTCATGCTAAAGTCACGCTGATGAATACAGTTACCATTACGCTGCCACGTCCCGACGACTGGCATGTGCATTTACGCGACGGCGACCTGCTGGCGGCGGTAGTGGCTGATACGGCCCGCCATTTCGCCCGTGCTATCGTCATGCCCAATCTCAAGCCGCCGATTACGACCACCGCCGCCGCGGTCGCTTACCGCGATCGCATACGTGCGCAGCTGACGAGCCAGCATGATTTTGAACCACTCATGACTTGTTATCTGACCGACGTCACCGCGCCGGACGATCTTGCGGCCGGCGCTCGTGACGGCGTTTTTACCGCGGCAAAACTCTATCCGGCCGGCGCCACCACCAATTCAGCGGCTGGTGTCACCGACGTCTCGCGCCTCGATGATGTATTTGAAACCATGACTGACATCGGCCTGCCGCTGCTCGTTCATGGTGAAGTGGTTGACCATACTGTCGACATTTTCGATCGCGAGGCGGTTTTCATTGAGCGCGTGATGGAGCCTCTGCGTGCACGTCATCCCCAGTTGAAAATTGTCTTCGAGCACATTACTACTTCCGATGCTGCGGCCTATGTCGGTGAGGCCGACCCGCGCCTGCTGGCGGCCACTGTCACCCCCCATCACCTCCTGCTGAACCGTAGTGCGATGTTTGAAGGAGGCATCCGACCGCATCTTTATTGTCTGCCCGTAATCAAACGCGAGAGCCATCGCCTGGCGCTGATTAAAGCAGTCTGCAGCGGTGATGCGCATTTTTTCCTGGGTACCGACTCGGCCCCGCACGTCATCGCCAGCAAAGAATCGGACTGTGGTTGTGCCGGCATCTACAACGCGCCTGTGGCGCTGGCCGCGTATGCTGAGGTGTTTGCCGCACAAAACGCGTTGGACAAACTTGAAGCCTTCGCCTCGCGTAACGGGCCAGCTTTTTATGGCCTGCCGGTTAATATCCGCAACATTACCCTGACACGAGACGTGAAGGCCGAACAGCCGCACCGCTGTGTCAGCGAGGTCGGTGATATTGCGGTGTTCCAGTTGCCGAACGCGGCTTCATGGCGGGTGCTCGCACAACCATGACTGAGGCTCCGCCTTGGCTTGTTTACGACCGTGAGCATGTCTGGCATCCCTACAGCACGCTCATCAACCCACCACCGGTTTTCCCGGTGGTGGGTGCCGAGGGTTGTCGAATAAGGCTCGCCGATGGTCGCGAATTGATCGATGGTATGGCCTCCTGGTGGTCTGCCATTCACGGTTATCGTCATCCGCGGCTGGACGCAGCAGTGCGCGAGCAACTGGCGCGCATGGCCCATGTCATGTTCGGCGGACTTGCCCATGAGGGCGCGGCCGAACTCGCTCGTACTCTGGTGGACATCACGCCAGCTGGACTCGAGCACGTATTCTTTTCCGATTCCGGATCGGTGGCGGTCGAGGTGGCTATCAAGCTTGCCCTGCAGTACCGCGCTGCACGCGGTGAAAAACAACGTCACAAACTCTTGACCATCCGCGGTGGTTACCACGGCGATACCTTTGGCGCGATGGCGGTGTGTGATCCGGTCACCGGCATGCACAGTTTATTTAGCGCGGTGCTGCCTCAGCATGTATTCGCACCGCGACCGGCAGTAGCCTTTCATGAACCCTGGGAGGCTCACGATCTCGACGCCCTGCGCGCCTTAGCGGCTGCCCATGCACAAACGCTCAGCGCCATCATTCTCGAACCCATCGTGCAGGGCGCTGGCGGTATGTGGTTCTACCATCCGTCCTATCTGAGCGGCGTGCGTGCCATCTGCGATGAATTTGATCTGTTGTTGATTGCCGATGAGATTGCTACTGGCTTCGGTCGTTCAGGGCGTTTATTCGCGTGCGAACATGCCGGCGTTGCGCCCGATATTCTGTGTTTGGGCAAAGCTCTGACCGGTGGATATATGACGCTCGCTGCAACACTTGTCAGTCGCGCCGTAGCGCACACCATCTGTCGCGCCGAGCCCGGCGTATTTATGCACGGCCCTACCTTTATGGCTAACGCACTAGCCTGCGCCTGTGCGCGCGCCAGTGTCGAACTGGTCCTGACGGGTGATTGGGCCAGCAATGTTCGACGAATTGAAAATGCTCTGACGAGTGGACTCGCGCCGTGCCGCGAAATGCGCCAAGTTGCCGACGTCCGCACACTCGGCGCGATCGGTGTCGTAGAGCTTCACCAGCCGGTCGATATGCATAAAATTCCCCATGCGTTTGTCGCGCGCGGTGTCTGGTTGCGGCCCTTTGGGCGGCTGGTGTACGTGATGCCGCCCTATGTGATCAGTAACGACGAACTCGCCACCCTGACCGACGCCATAGTCGAAGTGGTCGCCAGCCTGCCATGAACGAAAGC
>JAYUQF010000254.1:0-12260 GCA_043756885.1 Pseudomonadota bacterium | reverse complement strand
AATCTGCGCCCAACGCACGCGCCTCAACGATCTGATAGGGGTCGATCATGAAATCCTTGCGGATGATCGGTAAATTGCAGGCCGCTCGCGCTGCTTGCAGATGGGCATCACTACCTTGAAAGAAACGCTCGTCCGTCAGTACCGACAGACAGGCAGCACCCCCTTTTTCATAGCTCGCGGCGATGGCGGCGGGATCGTAGTGTTCACGTATCACGCCCTTGCTCGGCGAGGCCTTTTTACATTCGGCGATGACACCGGCCGCACCCGCCCGCACGTTGTTAAGCAAGGCACTGTAAAAGCCACGTACCGGGCTGGCTGCACGCGCAGCCTGGTCCAACTGCGCTAAAGAACGCGATGCTTTACGCGCCGCTACCTCGGTTTTTTTATGGGCCACGATTTCAGTCAGGATATCGCTCATGGGCCAGTCGCTCAGGGTTTCTTGAAAGTTTGCGTATAGGCGATGAACCGCGCGAAGCACTCTCGGGCCGCGCCACTGGCGATCACTTCTTGCGCACGGGCAAAACCTGCAGCCAGATCGACAGCGAGACCGGCGAGATAGATGGCGGCACCGGCATTGAGGGCCACAATATCGCGCGCCGGCCCTGGGCAGTTATCGTAAACGGCGCGGATGAGAGCAAGACTCGCCTGCGGGTCGCGCGCCGCAAGGCTTTCAAGCGGCGCAAAAACGACACCCAGTTCGCGTGGATCGATGACAAAGCTATGCACCGCGCCATCGCGCAGCTCCGCTGCGTGGGTCAGGGCACCAATGCTGATCTCGTCCATACCGTCTTCCGCGCAAACCACCATGGCGCGCGCCACGCCCAGGCGGCGCAAAACCTCAGCCGCACGAGTCACCCACGCGACATCGTAGACCCCCATCAACTGCACGGTCGCATTGGCCGGATTGGTCAGCGGACCCAATACGTTGAAGAGCGTGCGCGTGCCCAGTTCGCGGCGCGGACCCGCGGCGTGCCGGGTGGCACCGTGGTGAGCGGGCGCAAACATGAAACCCACACCCACCGTACGCACACAGTCCGCCACCTGCGCGGGTGCAAGATCAATACGTGCGCCGGCCGCCTCCAGCACATCGGCGCTGCCGCTCGCGCCCGATGCGGCGCGGTTGCCATGTTTGGCGATATGACCACCGGCGGCCGCCGTGACAAACGCTGCGGCGGTCGAGATATTGAAGGTACCAATGCCGTCGCCGCCCGTACCGCAAGTGTCGATCAAGGGCGTGATGTTTACCTCGACATGTTGCGCAAGCTCGCGCATCACGCTCGCGGCGGCCGCAATCTCATCGATAGTCTCGCCCTTCATACGCAGACCGATCAAAAGCCCGGCAATCTGCGCCTGGGTCGCGTCACCACCCATGATGGTGCGCATCACGCTTTGCATGTCATCGAAGCTTAAGTCGTGTTTATCAACCACACGACGGATGGCGGCTTGGATTTCCATCGCTGTTCAGCCCATCCCGCGGCCGAGTTCAAAAAAATTTGCCAACAACTGATGGCCATGGGCGGTAAGAATGGATTCCGGATGGAACTGCACACCGTGCACCGGCAGCGTTTTGTGCTGCACACCCATGATCTCATCAAAACTGCCGTTTTCGTCCTCGGTCCAGGCCGTGATCTCCAAACACGCCGGCAAGCTGGCGCGTTCGGCCACCAGAGAGTGGTAACGCGTTGCAATGAACGGGTTTTCGAGCGCCCGGAAAACGCTGCGCCCCTCATGATGAATGGGCGAAGTTTTGCCATGCATGACGCGCTTGGCGTGCACCACACGGCCACCAAACGCCTGGGCGATACTCTGATGCCCCAGACACACACCGAGAATCGGAAATTCACCACACAGCTCACTGACAACCGCGAGTGAGATACCGGCTTGGTCCGGGCTGCACGGCCCCGGTGAGATGATGATGAATTGTGGCGCCATGGCACGGATATCCGCGACGCTGATCGCGTCGTTGCGCTCCACCCGCACTTCCTGCCCCAACTCCCCGCAGTACTGCACAAGGTTATAGGTGAAAGAGTCGTAGTTATCGATCATCAGCAGCATATCGAGGGGATCCTATTTGAAATATCTAGCATTATTGCCAGAGAGTGGTTCTCGATACCCGCTCGGATACCCGCTTTTTTACGCGCCGCCCGCGGTTGCCCAAGCAAAACAAACTGACTGTTGAGAACCCGGAATCCCGGGCCGGCATTTTCCCCCAGAACCGGCAGGCAATGCATCTATGGCGTTGGAAAAATTAGGAGCCTTGCAGCGTGCCTTGGGATCTGACAGCGAGCGGCGGGCTCAGCAGAGTATCGAGTGTGGGCAGTTCGCCAGCGCGCTGCTGCAAAACGGTTTGACGGGCACTAAAGACGAACGACTCAAACACGACATCCTTAGGACCCTTGTCAATATTATCTCGTCAACACCGAGGGTGTTCGTGAGTGGTTGCGGCCAGGGTCCTAAGGAACCGGGAATTTGGGGGACACCCGATGCTGGCTGTGCTGAGCCTTCATGGCCACGCGGACTGCAGATCTCTCAGATTTGCGCCAAGGGCACTAGATCCCGGTCACAAAACCTTCACGCACACTTCACGGGCATTCAATGCGGCCTGTTCATGCTAACGAGGCTACCTCCGAGTGCTGAGCGCCTCGGGGACTTAGCCTTGTCCGCATCATAATTCCAGGGAGAACTCCATGAAACGCACTCTGATAGCGAGCTCGTTATTGCTCGCAACGTCCGCGGTACACGCCGATGGACCGAGCTTCGAACTGACTGGCTGGGCGGAAATTCCGTCAACCTATCGTCACCCCGGCCCGGTTTCGGGTCAGTTTGCAGGTGCTGCCAACGGCATCTCACCGCCCTACGCCGGGCAACCCATTCCAGGCTTCTCGGGCATGATTGCGACCGCCACGGCCGGGCGCTACTACGGCCTGCCGGACAACGGCTTCGGAGCGCAGGGCAACAGCGCTGATTTTGTCCTGGGTTTTTACACGGTGACACCCAGTTTTAAGACTACGGGTGATGGCACCACCAGTCGCGGCCCAGTCAGCGTCGACAGCTTTACACCGTTGCGCGACCCCCAGGGTTTGCTCAGCGCGGACTACATCACCAATGGGCCGGTCTACGCGCGGACCAACTACTACCCAAGCGGCAATGCCATTGCGGTTGATCCGGCAATCAGTAACGGACGCCTGCTGACTGGTGCCGACTTTGATGTTGAGTCTTTCACGCAAATGGCCGATGGCAGCTTCTGGGTCGGCGAAGAGTTCGGGCCTTACCTGCTGCACTTCGATAATGCAGGACGTCTGACCACGGCACCTGTGCGTCACCCATCGCTGCGCGCACCGCAGAATCCGCAGAACGCAACACTAGGCGCGGCCAATCTGCCCAGTTCGCGTGGCTTTGAGGCGATGACCAGCAATGCTGACGGCAGTCGCCTGTATCTGACCACGGAAGCGTCGGTCGTATCTGAAGTCGACAAGCGGATGATTGAGATCTACGAGTTCGACACGGTGACAGCGGAGTACACCGGCACGGTTCTTAAATATGCCAAGGACAGTTCCGACTTCATCACGGGTGCCGTCAACAATGCCAGCAATATCTTCGTGACCGGCGACATGGCCCATGTTGCTGACGATCGTTACCTCATCATCGAGCGCGACGACTTCCAGGGCCCACCGAATGGTGTTAATCCACCGCGTCAGAAGAAGATCTACCTTATCGATCTGAGTGAGACCGATGCCAACGGGGTGTTGGAAAAGCGCCTGCTGGTCGACCTGCTCAACATCGCAGACCCGCAAGACATTGGTGGGCCGCTGGTCGGGATCGCGGAAGACCGCTTCAATTTTCCGCTCCAGTCAGTGGAATCTTTGACCTTGGTCGACCCCTTTACCCTGCTGGTTGGTCTCGACACCAACTACCCCGGAGGAAACGGTCGTGTGCCGGGTCTGCCGGATGGTACGGAGATCATCACCCTGCGTTTCAACGTCCCGCTGGCTGACGTGCCAGTGCCCTTGCCACCGGCCCTGCTGTTATTCGGCTCAGCAGCCGGCCTGCTCGGGTTTCGCCGTCGCCGTTAGGCGTCGTCGCTGCGCCGGCTCGCGCTTGGGCCGGCGCTGCATTCACGATGAATATGTCTCCACAGTTCACGCGTCAAGTTCTCTGTTGAGCTTCGCTGTCGGATTATTTTTCGACGCCCTCTTCTAGAGGCGGTCCCATTTTTTGTAAAAAATTGTAGAAACCTCGGCCCCTCAAACCCCGCTTTTTCTCGGATTCTTTACACAAGCGCTCACCGACGCTGGTTAAAACCATCCCACCACCGCCGTTTCTCAGGGAAAAGTCGCCCATTCAGACTTCTGGCACGCGGTATGCCAAGCATATGTGCCGTTTGAACCCAACTACTTAGAAGCCGAGCCCGCGAAAGCGGCAACCACTCGGTTTTCGGGAGCGCATTATGAGTCATTACAAAATTCTTGCCGGGTTGCTGCCCACTCTTGGAATGGCGATTGCCCTGCCCGCGCATGCCATTCCGATTGGAGGTGTCGAGTTCCCGGAGGGTGCGGTTTCTTTCGCCGACACTCTCGTCGACTATAGTTTGACCGGCAGTGTGCCGTCGGAGCCCCATCGAGGTGCGTTCAACGCCCTTGGAATTCCCGATTACAACTCGGTCAATAGCTGCCCGAATCAGGCGGGTTGCTCATTTGTTTCATTGGGATCCGGCGGTTCGATCGTTCTGCGCTTTGACGACAATAAACTCACCGGTAGTAACAGCAATGCCGTCGACCTGTGGGTGTTCGAAGTCGGACCGAATGTTGAAGACACCTTCGTCGACATCAGCGTAAATGGCATCAATTGGAATGCCGTCGGCAAAGTCTTCGGCTCGACTGCAGGTATTGATATCGACTTTTTCGGCTTTGGCCAGACTGATCAGTTCAGTTATGTGCGTCTTACAGATGATCCCGCTGAAGGCGGCGGTGGTAGCGGCGGGACGGTCGGCGCAGACATCGACGCTGTCGGCGCTATCTCGACAGTGCGGACGCCTATTCAGGTGCCTGAGCCGGGATCGGTTGCGCTGCTTGGTTGAGGTTTGCTGGCACTAGGAAGCCACCAACTGCGACCGAAACGCTAGCGAACTGCCGCCGCGATACCGGTGTATCGCGTTGGGGGCAGAGGGCTGATTTCGGCTTCTGAGCCCAATCACGTCTTCCGGATTAGTGGTCGCGATCCGGCGCTGGCAGACCCGGCATCTGAGGCATCATCCGCGATGGCGGTAAGCCAATTTTAGATCCTGAGCGACTGCCAAGAGTCGCTTATCCAAGGTCCAAAGGGTCACGCCTGCATCGAGTACAACCGAGGTCAGCAGATGCATGTCGATGTAACCGATGCCACATCTAACGATGTGCTCGTCTTTCGATAAAATCCAATACTTCAAGATCCGTCGCAACTGGGGCCTGCGGCAAATCGGATAACAGGCGAAGCAGCTCGATCCGATTGCTCAGCGCACCGCACGCCATTTCGCCCACGATAAACGGATGCATTATCACCTGACGCTCAGCTAAGAGCTCTGCCAGCGCAGGTAGGTTCCGCCGGAGGTGCTCAACCCATAGCGAGGTGTCAACCAGGATCACGTTTTGGAAGCACGCCGGCGCGGCACCTGTACGAGTTGCGGCTCGCTCCCACCGAGGAGCCCGAGCCTGCGCGCACTCTCACGCGCTATCAATGCCTTAAGCCCCTCATGTATCAAGGCGGTGCGCTCCGTCATGCCGGTCAAGCGCTGTGCCTGATTAACCAAATCTTCATCGATATTGAGGGTAGTACGCATGGCGTTTTCCGATGATGAAGTATCTCCCGGGACTATACGTCAATTGATGCATCAATTGACGCGCGAACGATTGAACAACAATCCCCAATTTATTTGCAGACACCTCAGCGCGTCAGCGAAGGCGCAGGGTTTTTCGATATCGAGCAATCAATCCACGACCCCGCGCTACACCTCCCATGGGTCGAGCACGGCCAAGCCTGAATTGCAGAAAAATCCTTGCTGTTCCGATCGCCAAGACCAGCCAGTTAGCAAGCGCGATTGCGGCGAGCAGGCCGTCTTCCGTGGAAATCGGCTGCCCGGCACGAACGCGAGCAGTGACCAGCGCGGCATACTCTCGTCGAACATCTGGCAGCGCGTGGGCGGACATTGCCGGTGCATGTGCAGCGCGAGTTCGCAGACAATCTGAAGTGCGGCCGCCTGGAGCACGGCTTCTTACGCCGCCGGGCTAACTGCTCAACATCGCAGATCCGCAAGACTTTGGCGGCCGCTGGTCGGGATCGCGGAAGACCGCTTCAATTTTCCGCTCCAGTCGGTGGAGTCTTTAATGCTGGTCGATCCCTTCACCATGCTGGTTAGTCTCGACAACAACTACCCGGGGGGGAAAGTCGTGTACCGGGTCTGCCGGACGGTACCGAGATCATAACCCTGCGCTTCAACGTTCCGTTGGCTGACGTGCCGGTGCCCTTGCCACCGGCCCTGCTGTTATTCGGCTCGGCTTCCGCCGTCGCCGGTAGGCGCCTTGACTGCGCCGGCTCGTTCTTGGGCCGGCGCAGTATTCACGATGAATGTCTCCCGGTTGATGCGTCAAGTTTTATGTTGCGCTTCACCCTCGGAATTTTTCTCGTCATCTTCTTCATCGTCCTCATCGGCGGGATCCTGGCGTTCTTCTCGGCTCTCTTGTCGCGAACGGCTGCGCTTGTGTTTACCAACCTCGTCGGGATCTTCACCCTGCATCATATCGACAGCGGCCCCGCCAATTTTGAACGGGATCTTGACCACCGCGATTGCCGCATCGGTGGTGGCCTCGACGATGGTACCTATACAGCCACTCAGCGCCGCTGAAGTTATGAGCAAGGCGATTGCGAGTTTCACTCTCACTATTTTTTTCTCCGTCATTTTCGAGCGCGCCAATGGTCACGATCGGATCCATTACCCGAGCTGAACCGCGCGGCGCTGGCCGTGGCAGCAGATTGGCCGCGTATAAGTTCACCACCGCGATGGTCATAGGCGATGACAAGCGTGGTCGAGGCAGATCAATGACGGATGGGCACATCAAAGGGGTGCCGCCCCACCCGGGCGGCCGATTAGTGTCCAGCCTGATGGACTGTCAGGGACTGATACCTTTCAGGAACTTGAACAGCTCACTGTCGGTGGATAACACCAGGGTGGTGCCGCCGGCAATGATGTCGCGGTAGGCGCTCATGGTGCGGGTGAACTCGTAGAAGCGTACCGCTTCGGGATTCTGGTTGTAGGTGCGCGCGTAAATCTCGGTGGCCGTGGCGTCCGCTTCACCGCGGATCTCTTCCACGCGGCGATAAGCCTCGGAGCGCACTTTTTGCAACTCGCGTTCGCGGTTGCCATTGATGCGCGCCGCTTCGCCGTTGCCCTCAGAGCGGAACTGCTCAGCTATCTGCTGGCGTTCGCTGATCATGCGATCGTAGATCTTCGGTTGCACCGACTCGTTGTAATTGATGCGCATGAAGCGGATGTCCAACAGCTCGATGCCAAACACGGCGACCTTGGCGGCCGCGGCCGCAAAAATCTGTTGTTCGACTTTTTCCCGCCCCATGCTGATCGGCACCAGCGTACCGAGCACATTGTTGGCGTCGCCCAGGGTCGTGTCCTGGGTCGGTACACGGTCCTTGGTGGTTCTGACAATTTCGATAAGCTCGTGTTTGGCAATGGCGTTACGCGTTTCACTGCCGAGGATGTCGTCGAGTCGCGACTGGGCACTGCGTTCATCGCGCAAGCGCAGGAAATACTGCAGCGGGTCGACGATGCGCCAGCGCGCAAACAGATCAACGGATATATAAAGCTTGTCCTTGGTCGGCATATCACTCGGATTGCCATCCCACTCCAGGATGCGTTTTTCGATCGGGTTGACGTCCTGAATAAACGGCAGCTTGAACTTGAGCCCGGCGCTGGTGATGGGTGCGCCGACCGGTTTGCCAAATTGCGTAATGATGACCTGCTCGGTCTCATTGACCGTGAATGCTGCGCTGATAAACGCCGCCACCGCCAGCAGCACCAGCATGAACAACAAGGCCGAAACCGCTGACTTCACGGTGCAAGAGCCTTTTGTTGTTGATCGAGTTGCATGAGCGGCAGTATCTGACGGCCCTGTTCGTCGAGGATGATGGTAGAACGCAACTTAGGCAGTACATCCTGCATAGTTTCAAGATAAATTCGACGCTTGGTGACTTCCGGCGCCTTCAAATATTCAGTGAAGACGGCGTTAAAGCGCGCGACATCACCCTCGGCTTCGTTCACCCGCTTCAGCTTGTAACCTTCGGCTTCGCGCACACGCTGGTCTTTTTCGCCTTCGGCGAGTGGGATCACCTTGTTGTATTCCCGACGCGCCTCGTTGATGAGTTTTTCCTTTTCCTGTTGCGCCTGATTGACCTCATTGAAGGACGCCTGCACGGGCTGCGGCGGATTGACGTTTTTCAACTGCACCTGGTCGATGCTGACACCGAGTTCGTATTTGGCCGCCAGGGTTTGCATACGGGCCAGGGCTTCAACTTCGATCTCCTGGCGGCCAATGGTGATCACCTCGTCGACTGTGCGATCACCCACCGCCTCGCGCATCACCGATTCTGATACATCGCGCAACGTGGCCTGGGGATCACGAATATGAAACAGAAACTTTGATGGATCATCGATACGGTACTGCACAACCCATTCGACCAGCGCGGCATTCAGATCGCCCGTTACCATCTGGGTTTCGGCGTTGGGCTCGCGAGAAGTCTGATAGGGGTTGGTCGCACCCTCTGTAGAAAAACCGAACTCCTGTTTCAGTTGCCGCTTGACCGGCACGATGGTCGCCACATCAACACCCAGTGGAATTTTGAAGTGCAAACCTGGATCAACGAAGCGCAGATACTGGCCAAACCGCTGGATGACACCCACCGAATCGCTCGGCACAGTGTATACACACGACCAAGCGGCGGCGGCCAGCAGGCCGATACCCAACACAATTTCAAACGAGCGCCCACTGGGTAAGTGGAACACGCGCGCGAGGATTTCGCCTAGGTCCGGTGGTGCCATGGGTGCAACATAGCTTGAATTGTCAGCCGCGGCGAGCAGATAGGGCGTTGGCTCTGGGCCTGCGGGGCGCGCTTTGCGCATGTGACTCGGACACTGTTGGGATCCCACCCCCGCTGCGTCGCACCCGGCAACGGGTCGGTGCGACAAAGTAAGCTGTTGGCAGCACTATTTGGAAACGATCATAGCTCAACCCGTCTGCCTCGTGATTGGTGCTGGTGCCGGCATCGGTGGCCGCCAGCTCGATACGTTTGAGCGGTATCGAAAACCTGCTTGGCACCCTTAGGACCCTGGTCAAACACTCTCTACATCCGTCCGATCGTGAGCGGCCGCGCGGCGTTGCGTTTCTTGACAATAGCGCCGCTATTGCCGGCGAAGCGCGCCCGGCAGGCAACCTCTCACGAACACCCTCGGTGTTGTCGAGACAATATTGAACAGGGTCCCTGGCGCCGGTTGGTTGAGCCCGCGTGCGGCTGAAATCCATTGGGTTCTGGATCTTTCTCAGGGCAGCCCAGCCAAGGGCCGAATGTGGCGGACAACAGAACGCTGGCCGTTTGCGGCAGCGTCCACCAGAGGCGTCGCGCCAACTCGCGAGGCTCGAAATTCTCCTATCTGTCGAGCACCGGCAACTCGGGTATCGAAAGCAACGGCGCTCAGTCGTTTTTCATATGCTCGCGTTGTTTGCCCGGCACGCCATACCGCACCCATATCTTTTTGTTCTGCATGATGAGCATCTGTCCATCTTTCATTTCCATTTCCTTACCATCGGCCATTTCCATCTTCTTGCCATGGACATCCACCATCCGACTCGTGCCGTCGGGATGCAAAAAAAGCGTACTGCCATCTTTAAGTTCGAGCTTCTCCGGGATTGCTTCCTCAGCATTGGCGATGGCCCAAGTCCCCATCATGCCTGTCAGTAGCGTTGCAACCAGTAACTTCTTCATATGCCTTTCCTTTTTTTACCGTACGAGTTTCACGGCCAGTGCCCTCGAAATGTGTTCATCAATCGCACCTGTCTCATCTTCAAGCGCATCCGTGTTCAATATCTGCGTGTGCCCTAACAGCTCGCCTTCTTCAGCAATGCACTATCGTTTGGCTGCCCTGGTTATTGCGCAGGAAGACGATCCATCATCATCTGCATCATCATTTCCATCATCGCCATGCGCTTTTCCATCATCTGGTGATGCATGGTCATTTCAGCAGACATTGTGTCTTTCTTTTTGGCCATATCACCCATTCCACCCATGCCACCTTTGGCGCCCATCTCCCCCATCATCTTCATGCTCTCGTGCATGGTATTCATGTGCTCGGCCGTCATGGCCTTGCGCTCTTCTGGGCTCTTGGCATTCATCATCTTGTGGTGCATCTCCCCCATGGCCTTCATGTGGGCGTCCATTTTTTTCATCGCGTTTTGATCTGCAGTCCCGGATGCGGCGGCAGCTGGCGTCGTCGCAGAGGGCGCGGCGGTGCCAGCGTGATGTGCCGCGTGATCTATTTCATCGGCTGCCAGCAGCGCAGGGCTTGCGAGCGCCAACACCGCGGCGAAGGTATAGCGATAAATCGATGTCATGACAGGTTCCTCATTAGATTCCGCAGCACGGCAGGGGATATCCGATGGTCGAAGGAGACCAACCGGTTCGAGTCGGAAGTGTGGGCGCCTCGGGGAGCAAGTTCGGTACGCGGTCGCACACAGCGACTTGTTTCACGCATAGAGTGATCGCGACGAAGCGAATAGCAGAACGAGGACACCGGCCTGACCCACGGACCCGCCCCAAGACGGTGCGTCTGCAGACGAAGATGCTCCGGGTTGGCGCGCGCACCAGGGTCTATCGCGACTGAACGTCGTCGACAGTCAGCATTTGCGCCGCTGGCACAGTTCTCGCAGCAGTCACCGCGAAGGACCGGCGGTGACGGCCAAGCGCCGCAGGATTCGTAAGACAAAATAGGTCGCTAGGGTTCCGGCTCGCGTATGCGGGTGACTGGTCCGAGAGCAACCGACCTCTCCTCAGAGGTTACACGGCGGGACAAAAGCCCGGGAGAACACTAGCCAGGTCCTCCTGCGTGTTTGTTCGTTGTTGCCCAATCACTGTCTGAGGAGACATGCCATGTTGCGTTTCATCACCCGCCTAACCACCCGCAGTGTGCTGCTGGCCGTGCTGTGCGCACTCGCTGCGCTCGCGTTAAGCAGCCCGGTTGTGGCCGCGCAATCCAAACAGAAATTCAAAATTGCATGGACCATCTACGTCGGCTGGATGCCGTGGGATTACGGCGAAAATGCCGGCATCGTCAAAAAATGGGCCGACAAGTACGGCATCGAGATTGAAGTGGTGCAGTTGAACGACTATGTCGAGTCGATCAATCAATACACCGCCGGTGGCTTCGATGGTTGTGTGATGACCAATATGGACGCACTGACGATCCCTGCGGCAGGTGGCGTGGATTCAACCGCTGTGATCGTCGGCGATTTTTCCAACGGCAATGACGGCATCATCCTTAAAGACAAAACCGAGCTGGCAGCGATCAAGGGCCAGTCTGTCAATCTGGTCGAATTGTCGGTGTCTCATTACCTGTTAGCGCGTGCCCTCGAAGGCATCGGTGCCAGCGAAAAAGACGTGAAGGTAGTCAACACCTCCGATGCCGACATTGTGTCCGCCGCTGCGGCGCCCGATGTGTCGGCCATCGTGACCTGGAATCCGCAACTATCGGAGATCCTCAAGGCGCCCAAGGCCCACCAAGTGTTCGATTCCAGCAAGATCCCCGGTGAGATCATTGATTTGATGATCGTCAATTCCGCAACGCTGGCGGCAAACCCGGCATTTGGCAAAGCGCTGGTGGGCGCCTGGTACGAAATCCTCGCCGTGATGCAAAAGCAGGACGAAGCCGGCAAGGCTGCGCGCACCGAGATGGCAAAAGCATCGGGCACCGATCTCGCCGGCTTTGACGCTCAGCTATCAACAACCAAGATGTTCTGGACACCGGCGCAAGCCCTCGATTTCACGCAAAGCCCCGCACTGCAGAAGACGATGGTCAACGTCGCGAAGTTTTCTTTTGACCATGGCCTGCTTGGCGAAGGTGCGAGCAGTGCAGGCTTTATCGGTGTTGCTTTTCCAGGCGGGGTTGTGGCCGGCGACAAGGCCAATCTCAAGCTTCGTTATGACGACACCTATATGAAGATGGCCGC
>JAYUQF010000253.1:0-4247 GCA_043756885.1 Pseudomonadota bacterium | reverse complement strand
GGGTCTGACTTATGCACAGCTGATCTGCGCTATCGGCTTTAACGCCCGTATACAGGAATTGTCCGACGTACTGGCGGTGCTCGGTTTCGACACTTACGACACTCTGGCTCACGAGCGTAACGTCGCGTTCACCACCGACATCTACCAGCAACTGGGCATCAAAGATCTGCTCGCCATCTATTTGCATGTACCACGCTCGCGCCCATTGTTAGAGGTTTTGCAGCATCTACTAACGCGGCGCTTGCAGAATATCGAAGATCGTATCGAAGCCACCGTCAATTCCGTGGTCATCGAGCGCTACAAAAAGGAGGTACGCGCGATTTACAACGACGGTGTAGCGCAGATTGATTTTGCCGAAGACCGTTTGGCACGCCCCTACAATGGCTTTCGCGCGCTGATTGGCGAAGTGTCGTTAATCGTCGAAAGTCGAGTTATTCCCGTCGGCGATATCTTCTTTCGCGAAACCATACTGCCGGAAGAAAAACGTCGCCTCATGATCCGTGGCCTGATTCCGCGGGCGCTGGTGGAAACGCGTCTGTCGGAGGCCGATCTCGGCGCACACGAACGCATCGTGCTGGAAGATCAGCTGAAACTGCTGGACTCGTGACTTAGGACCCTGCTTGCGGTGATCAGCGTTTGGCCAGGTCCAGCCAGGTGCGTACCACTGTATCGGGATTAAGCGACATGCTTTCGATACCCTGATCGAGCAACCACTCGGCAAGATCCTCGTGATCCGACGGGCCTTGACCGCAAATGCCAATATATTTGCCAGCATCTCGGCATGCATCGATAGCACGCTTCATCAGCATTTTGACGGCGTCATTGCGTTCATCAAAAAGATTAGCCACCAGGCCCGAATCGCGGTCCAGACCAAGCGTCAACTGCGTCAAATCGTTGGAGCCGATGGAAAAACAGTCGAAGTGCGCCAGGAATGCTTCGGCCAACAGCGCGTTTGACGGCAGCTCGCACATCATGATGACACGCAGCCCGTGCAGGCCGCGCCGCAAGCCGTTGGCCGCCAGCAGATCGATCACACCCGCCGCTTCGCTGACCGTGCGCACAAACGGCACCATCACTTCGACATTTGTCAGGCCCATTTGCTCGCGCACATAACGCAAAGCCTCACACTCCATTTCGAAACAGGGCTTAAAAGAGTCAGCGACGTAGCGCGAGGCGCCGCGGAAACCCAGCATCGGATTCTCTTCGTGCGGCTCATAACGTTGGCCACCGATCAAGTTGGCATATTCGTTCGACTTGAAGTCCGACAAGCGCACGATCACCGGTTGCGGAGCAAACGCTGCGGCAATGGTCGCGATACCTTCGATCAAACGGTGCACAAAATATTCGCGCGGACTGGGGTAGGCCGCGATCAGAGGGGCGATGGTCGCTTTGAGATCGTCGGGTAGCGACGCGTATTCGAGCAGTGCGCGCGGGTGAATGCCGATCATGCGGTTGATGATGAACTCCAGGCGCGCCAGACCAACACCGCGATGGGGCAGACTGGCAAACGCAAATGCCCGATCGGGATTACCGACGTTCATCATGATCTTGACCTTGAGGTCGGGCATCGCGTTCAAGGCGATTTCTTCGCGTGTGAACGGTAGCGCGCCGCGATAGACAAAACCCGTATCGCCACCGGCACACGATACCGTCACGAGTTCACCGTCGGCCACACGCTCGGTAGCATCACCACAGCCAACAATAGCCGGCACACCAAGTTCGCGCGCGATGATCGCAGCATGACAGGTGCGGCCGCCACGGTTGGTCACAATAGCAGCGGCGCGCTTCATGACGGGCTCCCAATCGGGATCGGTCATATCGGTGATCAAAACATCACCCGGCTTCAGGCTATCCATCTGCGCGACGTTTGCGATCACACGTGCGGTGCCGCTTCCGATCTTCTGGCCAATGGAGCGCCCTTCGGCCAGGACTTCACCCTCTTCTCTCAACTCAAAGCGTTCGATGACCTGGCCGTTGCGGCTCTGCACGGTTTCAGGCCGCGCCTGTACGATATACAACAAACCATCGTTGCCATCGCGTGCCCATTCGATATCCATGGGGCGACCGTAGTGGGCCTCGATCGACATCGCGATGCGGCCCAACTCTTCGATTTCGCTGTCGGTGATCGAAAATCGTTTACGACGTTCTTCGCTCACTTCCTCGGTGAGTACACCGTGGGAACTCTTACGACTGGCGGACGCATAGACCATCTGCAAATGTTTGCTGCCCAGGTTGCGCCGCAGGATGCTGCGCTGACCCGCCGCCAACGACGGCTTGTAGACATAGAATTCGTCGGGATTGACCGCGCCCTGCACCACCATCTCGCCCAGTCCGTAACTTGAAGTGATGAAAACCACGTCACGGAATCCAGACTCGGTGTCGAGTGTGAACATCACACCACTCGCACCGATATCACTACGCACCATGCGCTGCACACCCGCCGACAGGGCCACCGCATGATGGTCGTAACCTTGATGCACGCGATAGGAGATCGCGCGATCGTTGAACAGCGAGGCAAACACTTCACGGATCTTCTTGGTGACCTGTTCGAGGCCCACTACGTTTAAGAAGGTCTCCTGCTGACCAGCAAACGAAGCTTCCGGCAGATCTTCAGCGGTTGCTGACGAACGTACCGCAACCGAGAATTGGCCCGAAGCTGCGGCGCTCATGGCGCTATAGGCCTGTTCGATGGCGCTCTGCAAACGCGCCGGCAGCGGGGTGTCGATGATCCAACTGCGGATTTCGCGGCCGGCCTTGGTCAGCGCTGAGACATCATCAACGTTAAACGTCGCTAAACGCGCATGGATGCGTTTATCGAGGCCCTCGTGGGCAAGAAAATCGCGAAAGGCCTGGGCGGTGGTCGCAAACCCGCCGGGCACACGCACCCCGGCGGCATCAAGGTGGCGAATCATTTCGCCCAATGAGGCATTCTTACCACCGACCGTGTCGACGTCGTGCATGCCGACGTCTTTAAGGGGGACGATATAATCGTTCATCGAATTTTTTTCTGATTGTGCTCGAAACCCGGCCGCTCGCGCAGGTAAAACCCTCGCCGACGGCGGGGGGACGAGATTGTAACCGACACACTGGCCTTGCCGAAACCTATGAACCGCCGCGCTTTTTTCGTCTCCGACCGCACCGGCATCACGGCCGAAACCCTGGGCGCAAGCTTGCTCACGCAGTTTCCCGATATCGAATTCAAGCGCACCAATATCCCCTTCATTACCAATGAACTGGCGGCCCACGCGGCGGTAGCGTCAATCCAACGCGCGGCGCAGGAAGACCAAACCCCGCCCCTGGTGTTCAGCACGCTTACCGACCCTGTCGTGCAGAAAATCATTGCTACCAGCAGCCCGCATTTTTTCGATTTATTCGGCACCTTCATCGTGCCCTTGGAAGCGGCGCTGGGCTGCGAGTCATCCCATACGGCCGGGCGCATGCACGGCGTTTCCGACACCCTGGCCTATGACAAACGCATGCAGGCCTTGAACTTCACTCTCAGCCACGATGACGGCCTTTCACCGCGCGACCTGAAAGAATCCGACCTGGTCCTGGTCGGCGTGTCCCGTAGCGGCAAAACTCCAACCTGTCTGTACCTGGCCATGCACTACTCGCTCAAGACCGCTAACTATCCCCTCACCGATGACGATTTTGGTTCGACCAAGCTACCCAAGATCCTGCATCCGTGCCGCAGCAAGCTCTACGGGTTGACCATCGTCCCGGAGCAACTGAGCCGCATCCGGCGCGAGCGGCGCCCACACGGCGACTATGCAAGTCTGGTGCGCTGTCGCGCCGAGATCTCCAAAGCCGAGGCCCTATTTCGGACCGAGAATATCCAGTACATCGACACCACGACGGTTTCAATTGAGGAAATCGCCGCGACCATCGTACGAGATATGGGACTGCATTAAAGACCGTCTGTAGCCAGCGAGGTGCGGGTATATCTATTTAATGTCTGCGCGATCCTGGCTGCCGTCGATTATTTGGCCAAGACTTGAGCCGTCGGCACGACGGGCTTGAGCACAAAGCTGAGGGTGCGTCCCAGTCCGTAGTCAGCGCGGTACCTACCAGGCAGTCCTGGATTCATCTTACCCAGGGTGCCTGTGATCAGCAGTTGGCCGGCTTGCAACTGCCAACCATGGGCGTGGGCATTGTTGACCAGCCACAACAATGCTTCGAGCTGATCGCCCAGCGCGTCGCTGGCTGCACCGGTGTCGACCACTTGTTCATCGCGGTAGAGCGCCACT
>JAYUQF010000252.1:0-4253 GCA_043756885.1 Pseudomonadota bacterium | reverse complement strand
CTGCGCCAAGCGGTGCGCGGTGCCACGGCGCGTGACACCACACGTGACATCGCCCGCGCGCGTCAAGAACCGCTGCCGGTTTATACCTCCGACTCGGTGCTCAACGTCGCAAGACGCGATGACCTTGATGATGACAAAGTGCTGGCGACGATCGGCAGCCAGGTGCTCGCCATTATGAAAGAGTGCGACGCCGTGCCGAGTGCCGAGCGCAAAGCCCATGCACACCGACGTTTTGACGAGATAGACGGCGGCTAACGCGCTAGAGCGCGGTTCAGCACTGGAGCGAGACGCGGTGGTCAAGCCAGAACCCTTTCAGATCCACTTGAGCCAAGCCGTGCTCGACGACATGTACACACGCTTGCGTGGCACGCGGTACGCCGACGACTACGCCAATGACGATTGGGAGTACGGCTTTAACGGCGCTTATTTACGTGAGCTGATCAGCTATTGGTGCGATAGCTTTGATTGGCGCGCACAAGAGCGCGCGATGAATCAACTCAGCCAGTTCCGTATGGATTGGCAGGGCCTGCCACTGCATTTCGTTCATCAGCGTGGCAAAGGGCCCAAGCCCATGCCCCTGTTGCTGCACCACGGCTGGCCGTGGACCTTCTGGGATCTGAAGCGTGTGATCGGCCCGCTTACTGATCCGCAGGCTTACGGTGGCAAAGCCGAAGACGCGTTTGATGTGGTGCTGATCTCGCTGCCAGGATATGGCTTCTCCTCACCGAATCGACAAACCGGCTGGAATTTCCATACCACCGCTGATCTCGAAGCAGAGCTCATGACCAGCGTGCTGGGTTACAACAAGTTCGCCACCGCCGGTGGTGACTGGGGCGCGCTGGTGGTCGGCCAGCTGGGTCATAAACACGCTGACAAACTCTACGGTTTGTATTGTCATCTGCCCATTCAGCTCAGCCATTACCTGGCGGAGCACCCCGATGTGCCACCGGGTATTGCCTATGCCAATGGTCTGCCGCAGGCCTCGGAATACGGCCCGGATGAAGCTGACTGGGTCGCGCGCAATAGCGATTTTTTTGCCAAAGAAAGTGGTTACGGTTTCCAGCAATTGAGCAAACCCCAGACCCTGGCCGTGGGTTTAAACGATTCACCCGCCGGACAACTGGCCTGGATCATCGAAAAACGCCGCACCTGGGCCGACACCCACGGCGACATCGAATCGATCTGGGACAAAGATCACCTGTGCGCCACCACCACCATCTACTGGGCAACGCAGACCGCCGGCACCTCAGCACGCTTTTACAAAGAAGCGTTGATGAATCCGTGGCGGCCATCCCATGGCCGCTTTCCAGTGGTTGAAGCGCCAACTGCACTCGGTGTTTATCCACGTGACGTGCTGCTGATGCCACACCGCTGGTCGGAGCGTTATTACAATCTGCAGCAGTATCGCGTGCATGAAAAGGGCGGGCATTTTGCGCCCTATGAATGCCCGGACGTGTTTGTCGACGACTTGCGTACTTTTTTTCAGCGCTTTCGTTAATACCAGCGCGCACCACGCGACCTCACGCAAGCGTGTTCGCGTCGTTCAATTTGGAAGCTCACCCATGAACGAAACTCGCATGTTCTACACCCCGTTATGGCAAACCACCATGGTTGGCACCGAGCCGCGCTGGACCTTGATGCGTCAGGCCATGCTGGACAAAATCGGCGAGCTTCTGCACAGCGAGCGCAGCGTAACCAAAACCAACTTCGGCGGCTGGCAGAGCCCTGGAGATCTTTACAAACATCGCGAGTTCACCTGGTTGATGGAGCGCATCCTGGAACGCGCCAACGAGGTCGCAAGTAGTTACTCGCCGAACAAACGTTTTGATGGCGGCGTGATGTGGGCCAACGTCAATGGCCAATTCAACTTCAACGCCATGCATATCCACGCCGATGCCCTGATGTCGGGTGTGATTTATCTGAAAGTCGCGCGCGAAGATCAAGGTGTGATCCAGTTTTTTGATGCACGCGAGGGCTCTCCTGCTTCTTATTGGCGCTGCTTTTTAGACCTGCGCGAAGAAACAGAAATGACCCAGGGCGTGGTGACGGTGACACCGCGCGAAGGGGACATTCTGCTTTTTCCTGGTTGGCTGAAACATTGGGTCACGCCCAATCTGACCGACGATATGCGAGTGTCGGTGTCGTTTAATCTGACGATGTCGTGAGGCTGCGCGCTTGTTGACGGGATTTAACGCCCGCGCCAACGCCCGCGCTTTTTTACCGCTTACGTACCAGCGTCAAGCCATCCCCGATCGGCAGCATGGAAATATCGACCCGTTGGTCGGCGTGCAGTTTTGTATTGAGGGCTTGCAAGGCCGCTGTAGAGTCCGTCTCTGCAGGCAACGCAACCGCGCCATTCCACAACACGTTGTCGATGGTTATCAAGCCACCCGGTCGCAGTAAGCGCAGGCAGCGTTCGTAGTAAGCGTCGTAGTTGGCCTTATCGGCGTCGATGAAGGCAAAGTCGTAAGTGCCAGCCTCACCTTGGAGCAGACGTGTATCCAAGGTTTGTAATGCGGGCGCTAGTTGCAGATCGATTTTGTGCGCGACTCCCGCGGCCTGCCAAAAGGGACGCCCGATGCGGGTGTACTCATCACTGACGTCACACGCCAGCAACAAGCCATCTGCGGGCAAGGCCTGGGCCACACTAAGCGCGCTATAACCGGTGAAAACACCGATCTCAATCGCCCGCCGTGCGCTCATGAGTTGCACGAGCATGGCCATGAACTGGCCCTGCTCCGGGCAGATTTGCATGACGGCCCATTCGTGCGTGCGTGTAGCCTCGCGCAAACCTGACTGAGCTAGTGTCTCGCGCACACCGTGGGCCAGCAAATAAGCATAGAGTTTTTCGTCAAGGGCAAGGGGGCGGTTGGACATACTGTGTTCCTGGGGACGAAGCCGTTTTGTTCTGCGGCTGAATTAAGCCGCCTGCGCAGGAGCAGGATAGATCGCGCGCGTCTGCTGGGCATTCTTCCCGGTTCGTGCGCGCCGGCCCATTCGCCGGCGCGCACGAACAACCCCCATCAAACCTGCGCATCGATGGCGCTCGCCGGCAGCGCCGACAGACTCGTGTTGATGTGAGTCAGATTGGCCGGCAGTACCGCCGACAAGCTGCCCAGTACGGCGATCAAAAGCACCGCCTTCAGCAGCGTTGCTGAAAAAGTCTTGAGGATGTTGAGCTGGCTTGTGCTCATGGCGCGTCTCCAATGCTGTGAAATGACGTTGTTCGGTAGGCTGGGCTCACTCTTGAGACCACAAGCAGACCGTGGAGAGCATCTTATTGTTGTCGATACCGTGGGATAAGCCGGTAATATTGAAAGATTGAATTGCGGGATTGACAATAATGGAAGACATCCTCGCCTTGCGGCTGTTCCTCGCTATCGCCGAAACGTCGAGTTTTACCCGCGCAGCTCAACGCCTGGCCCTGACCCCGGCAGCGGCCTCGCGCAAGATGGCGGCGCTGGAAGCGGAACTCGGCCAACGTTTGTTCTTGCGCTCAACTCGGCGGGTAAGCATGACCGAGCACGGCGCATTTCTGCGCCAGCATGCGCAGCGCGTGATCGATGCCGTAGACGAAGCGGGCGAGTCAATGCGCGGGGCTTTAGCGCAACCGGCGGGACGTTTGCGCATCAGTTGTCGCGCTGGACTGGGCAGTCAATTCATCGTGCCCTACCTGGTTGAATTTCGCGCGAGCTTTCCACAGGTCAGCGTGGGTCTTGAATTTGTCCACGATCGACATGTGGACCTTATGGCCTCGGGTTGCGACGCGGCGGTTACTATCGGTCACTTAGCAGACTCAAACCTCGTCGCACGGCGCATCGCCGAGACCGATTCGCAGATCTACGCCAGCCCCGCGTATGTGGCGCGCCACGGCACACCCACCTCGCCGCAGGACCTGGAGGATCACGCGTGCTTGACGATGTCAGCCGTTACCGGCACCACGTTCTGGAAACTATCCCGAGATGAGATCCGATACGAAGTACCGATCCGCTCGCCGCTCGCGATCGATAATGCCGATGCACTGCTCACCTGCGCTTGCGCGGGACTCGGTATCATTTTATTTGCAGACTGGTTCGTGAAGCCGGCACTGCGCGCTGGCACCCTGGTGCCGATCCTCAGCGAGTATCAAGTGGAACCACGCGGCACGCCCATCAATGTGCTTTATCAAAGCCGCAGCTACCTGCCACTGAAAGTGCGCGCTTTTATTGACTTCTATGGCGCCAAAGCAGCTCAACATTTTGCCGTGGAAACGC
>JAYUQF010000251.1:0-4260 GCA_043756885.1 Pseudomonadota bacterium | reverse complement strand
TCCGGCAACACACCCTTGCTCGCCCATTTTTCATTGGTGAACAATTCAAAGGTGCGGGTAGCGGCGGCGCTCTGGCCGATGGCCCACACTCGGACATGGGACGCCAGTTGTTTGCGTTCACGATAATCGGCATCAACCCGGTAATGTGCTGGCTGCAGCAGGGTGTAGGTGTCGAGTTCAAAGGACAGGCGTGGATGGCCCGCGCCCATCAGTCGATGATTGGCAAATTTGTCCTGGTCACCGAGGTGGCAAGACAGACATAGCGCCGCACGCGCTACCGGCTCTTCGGTGCGAACCATGCCGGCCTTGATGTTGTCCTCGCGACTGGCTTCGCCTGTCACGTGCTGGCCTAACCACTTCGAGGCCGGCCCATGGCAGGACTCGCAACCAACGCCGTCAGACAATTGAAAGCGTTTACCGCGGACCTCAGCAGGCACGAAGGTTGCGTGACAACTGAGACATTCCGGTGCGTTAGCGGCATTGGCTAAACCAAGTTTCTGTGCGATGCGCTGACTTTTTTCTTCAAGCAGAACACGGTAGGCCTTGGCATGGGCGTCGTTGCGGTGCCAGCTCAGAAACTCCGTCTGGTTGATGCGTGCATCACCGACCGGGTGGCCGGCGCCATGGCAGGTGGAACCCGCGCAGGTGACAACCCCCAGATATTTGGGTGGGCTATCCGGCCCCTCTGCGGCCCACGTGATGCTCGGCATCAAGGCCAAAAGTAGTAGCAGCGCGATGCCCAAGCCGCGTGCAAACGCCTGCGTATTGGCCGCTGAGCGACTCGCTAGTCGACGCCTCATGAGTGCAATCCCGTGCGCATTGCGCTATTACCTGGCCACCGCTACCGCGAGCGCATTGAGCGCGACCACGAAGGTCGTGGCTTGGTAGCTGCGTTCATCACCAACAGCGGCATAAACTTGATCAAGTGCCTTACTCGCCTGCGTATACCCTTCGGCACTGAGGCCTTGTTGTTCGTAATCCGCCGCCAGCAAAGTGGCGGCCGACATTGCGATACTTTCCGCCGCCGCAAACGCCAGCGGCTGCTCGGCGCGGGCTTCAGCGGCCAGGCTGGTGAGCACCGCCTGCACATCGCCGCGTTGCTCGTCACGATTATCGACTGCCTTAGCGAGCATACCGACCCGAATCTTGAGCTTTTCAAGCACGCGATCGCGCTGCGCAGTATCGGCTAGTACCCCTTGCAAGGCATGGCTGTGTGCACGCAGGCGGTCGGCCTCGGCCGGTGCGGCCACACGGGCCAGCGCACGCAATACCACCAACGGCGCATCATTGAGACTCAGACTACCGGGCGTTACACCGGCGCGCGGCTGATATTCGCCGTCAGCACTGATTGGGCGATGACACGTAATGCAATCGTAAGCGGCCAGTTCGGGAAACAGACCGCCGCCATGGGCGCGTTTTACTTGCGTGAGCATTTGTTCGGCAGCGTGCAACTGGCCGGCAGCCCACAGCCGCAGGTGGGATGCCATGGGTTTACGACGACGATAATCCGCATCCGCGACAAAGTGATAAGGCTGCAGGGCACCGTAGGTGTCCAGTTCGAAGCGCAGGCGCGGGTGGCCGGCACCATAGAGCGTGTGATTCACTTGCCGCTTGTCATCACCTTGATGACAGGACAAACACAGCGCCGCGCGGGGTGTCGGCTCGTTGGTCGGATAAAGGCCAGCGGCGACGTTGCCTGCGTGTTGGGAAGTTGGCTGCACATGGGTGGCCAGAAACTGACTGCCGGGGCCGTGACAGGACTCACAACCCACACCGTCCTCAAGTCTGAACTTGGGCCCCCGCTGCGCAAGCGGTACATAGGTGCTGTGACAGCTCAGGCATTGAGGTGCCTGACTGGCATCGGCCAGGCCAAGCTTGGTGGCGATGGCACGGCCGGCGTCACTGTTCAAACTGGCAAAGGCCTGGGCGTGTTTGTCATGTTCCTGCCAGACCAGACGCTCTTTCATTGACACCGTTGCGTTGCCCCACGGCTGATTAGCGCCATGACATTGACTGGAGCCACAGGTCTCAACACCTAAAAAGCGCGCGTCACGATCCACCGGCAGACTTGGCACGTTGTCACCGGCGCGCACCGGCAGCGCCACCAGCAATACCAACAGTGCGAAGGCCGCACACTCGCGCGCTAAGCGCCTTGGCGAGTTGGTGTCAGATGCCATGCTCAAAATTTCATGCGCATCTCGGCACGGATGCCGGCCAAGTCTTGCTCGTGTTCGCGTACCCCATAAATCGCGTCGGTGCGGAATATCCAGCGTTTGGATAGCGGCCGCTGGTAACGCGCGCCGAAGGCGCCTTGGGTGCCCCTGGCGATACGACCCACTTCATTGTCGCGGCCCAGTGGATTTAAGGCCGCCACTTCAAATACCACTTGCTGATTGAGTGAAAAAAGATATTCGATACCCAGCGCACCACCGTAGGTATCGTTGGCCGTATCGTCGAGTTTGGGGAACCCGGTCAGGCCATCGGTATCAAAATTGATGCCGGTATTTCTCAACACACCACCGGCGCCAAAATCACGCGCCAGGGATTGCGGCTTTTTGGAACCGACGAAAAAATTGGCATAGGGCACCAAGGTTAATGGCTTGTGGGAGATCCAGGAGTTCTCCACCAGCAGCAGCCAGCCATCGGCGGTTCTGGCAAAGCCCGGGCCCGGATCCTGGTTGAAGTTGTAGATTACCCGCAGCGAGTTTGAGACTTTACCGAAATATCGACGGGTCACCGCTGCGGTCAAATTGTGATAACTGAAATCGGTAGCAAACGCGTTGCGTGTGTCTTCGGTGTAGCCATAACCGGCTTCGATGTACATGCCACGGGTTTCGATAAAAACCGTCGTGCCGTAAATATTCGCACCGTGGTCATCTTGTGCTTTGCCTTTTAATTGTGACTTGGTCGTAATGCGATCAGCGCCGCCAAAAAACGTGATATCCATATTCGAAATATCCAGCACGCGGCTGTTCAAGGCCGGAATGGTGAGCGCACCACCGAGGATCGCGTCGTCCATCCAGATCCCGTTCTGCAATACCATCGGCATGAGGCCAAAAGCGACCGGCACGTCATAGCGGTTGTATTCGTCGGTAATACCCGCCGCTATCTGGCCCAGATCACCTTCGAAAAACAAGGCCTCAGGTGTGACGTCTAGCAGGATCTCGTGGTCACCAAAACTTGCGCGCTGGTTGCCGCCAAATTCAACCCGCGTAAAGCGCCCGACCTTGCTGCGATCCAGGGGGCGCAGGAAAGCGTGAATGCGTTCGGTCGCGGTCAGACGCAAATCGAGATCGAGATTCAGGCGTGCCGCCATATTGGCGGTATCTACTTTGCCGTTGTCGTTATAGCCGGTGCCAAGCCGGAAATCGCCGAAGGCCAATAACTGCGGGCGCGCCGGGTTTTTTTCACCAAACAGGTTGAAACCATTGCCAACCGGCCCGGATTGATACATCGGATAGCCCCACTCCAGCGGCGGGCGTGGGCCAGGCACAGCGTGTTTGTTGCCATAGATGGCGAGCTGGGCCTCAACATCGTAGGGTTTGTCGGCGTAGCTCGGGTCGGGTCCGAACAATTCGCGCGAAACTTCCGCAGGTTTCGCCTCGGGCGACATTTTGCGCGTTCTGGCTTTCCCGTGCGGTGCCTCATGCACGGTGCCCTGGGCGGGTTCGGGGATGCTCGGCAATGTGGCCTTATCCTGCTCAGGCAAACGGCGCGGCAATTCAGCGCGCGCCGGCAAGCTGATCATGCAGGCTGCGAGCAACAGCAGCGGCAAAGCTGCACGTGGCGCCGATAAAGATACGTCGCCCCTGCTCATTTCACTTCGAACTCCGCCGCCTGTGGATGGAGATCGATCATCCATTCGTTGATCGATTGCTCCATGTCACTGGTCGCACCAACAAACTTCATGAAATAAATGGGCTCGGCACGGCTGCGCATGCGCGACTGAATTTTATATACACCCGGTTTGCGCAGCGCCGAGGCAGGAACGGTGTAGTGCACATCCCGCGCCGCCAGTGGCGGCAGGCTGCGGCCTTCCATACGAATAAAAGGCGGGTGATTGAGTACGGTCGTCGGCACCCCTGGCGGGCGGATATGGGGCAATTGATCGAAGTCGAAATTAATCGGCAGATACATTTCGCGATCGGTGCCCTTGACGTTGGTGGTCAGGAACTTGGTCTGCAGATTGAACAGTTGTTTGTCGTAGGGCACCTTACCGGCCGCCACGTCGAGCGAATGTATGTCGGCCATATCACCATT
>JAYUQF010000250.1:0-12324 GCA_043756885.1 Pseudomonadota bacterium | reverse complement strand
TGGAACGCCGACTTGCGGCCGCAGGCATTAGGCCGACGTCCGTAGCGAGCGAGGGCGCATGTTAATCGCTCGCCCATGGCCGGCCAACCGGCGCAACTCCAGCCGTTACAACGGCTCAGCAATTGGGGATGAAAAATGGCTGCCACTATTGTCTGGTTTCGTCAGGATCTGCGGCTTCACGACCATCCTGCGCTGCATGCAGCGATTGCACGTGGCCATGGGGTTGTGCTGGTCTACATCCGCGAACCGGATGGTCCATGGTCGCCGGGTGCGGCTTTGCGATTCTGGCTTCATCAGTCGTTGCGCGCGCTCGGGCAGGCGCTTCGCAGCCACGGCCAGCCGCTGGTGTTGTTGCAAGGTGAGCCGCGGCAAGTGCTGGCGCGTCTGATCGAGGAGTGCGGCGCCGATGCGCTTTATTTCAATCAGCGCTACGAACCCGACACAAGCCAGCACGACGCGCAACTGATGCGCGCCTTAGGCAAGCGCTGCGAGGTCCGGCAATTTAGTGGCCACCTGTTGTTTGAACCACACAGCGTGCGCACCGGCGCGGGTATGCCTTATCGCGTCTTCACACCGTATTTCCGTGCTTGCCTGAAACTCCCACCACCCGCATCGCCATTGCCGGCGCCGCGCCACTGGCCGCCTGTGGTCGCTGCTGTCCATAGCCTGGAATTATCGGATCTCGCACTCGAGCCGAAAGTCGCCTGGACGGCGGGCATCGTTAAGCGCTGGCCAGCGGGTGAACAGGCGGCTCACGTTGCTTTGGATGAATTCATCGACGAACGCCTGCGTGTTTATACCCAACATCGCGATCAACCTGCATTGGACGCCACCGCCGGCTTGTCACCTTATCTGAGCGTCGGTGCCATCAGCGCGCGTAGCTGCTGGCACGCGGTACAGAGCGCTGCGCTACGCGAGCGCGATGCGGGCCAGGTTAGTGGGAGTGAGGCGTGGTTGAGGCAATTGGTCTGGCGCGAATTTGCCTACCATCTGCTCCATCACTTCCCCCACACGACCGACGCACCTTTTCGCGAGCAGTGGCAAACGTTTGTGTGGTGTGAAGGTGGTGACGATTTACGGCTCTGGCAACGGGGTATGACGGGCTTTCCTTTAGTCGACGCGGGCATGCGCGAGTTGTGGCACACGGGCACGATGCACAACCGTGTCCGTATGGTGGTGGCGTCTTTGTTATGTAAACACTTGGGGATCCACTGGCTGGCTGGTGCGCGGTGGTTCTGGGACACGCTGATCGATGCCGATCTGGCGAATAACACCTTGGGCTGGCAGTGGAGTGCCGGTTGTGGCGCCGACGCGGCACCCTATTTCCGCATTTTTAACCCCCTCAGCCAGAGTCGAAAATTTGATCCGGCCGGCATGTATCTGCGTCGCTGGTTGCCCGAACGTGCGGCACTCGACAACCGCGCAATTCACGATCCTGCGGTCGCTGCGCCCGGTTATCCGCCAGCGATGATTGAACTAACCAGCGCGCGCCAAGCCGCATTGGCGCGTTATGCGGCGCTAACGCGGTGAGATCCAGCGTGTGCGTGCTGCTGCTGGGATGGCTGGTCTATGTAAGTGCCGCCACCGACACGGCCGCGCTGCGCCGCGTGTCCATCGTGCGCAGCGACGGGGTCCGCGTCGAGCTCAGTGTCGAAGTGGCGAGTGACGCGGACCGGCGGCGTGTGGGTCTGATGGGGCGCAAGCACCTCGCCACACGTCACGGCATGCTCTTCGATTTTGGCGCGCCGACGGTTGTGACCATGTGGATGAAGGACACGCCCTTGGCGCTCGATATGCTCTTTCTCGACGAGCACGGCCAGGTGGTGTGGCTGCAGCCGCGCACAACACCCGGTTCCTTGGCGCTCATCGGTGCCCCGCAGCGGGTGCGCTATGTGCTGGAGATTAACGCTGGCGAGGCGCAACTGATAGGAATTGCGACTGGCGATCGTTTGCTGCTGCCCCAGTGAACTGAGCCTGTCAGGGTTTGGGTTTCGCCAAGGCCTGATAAGCGGCCGAAAACCCGTCGAGCGAAAGCAACACATTAATCGGCTTACGCGCACCATCATGGAACGTGACGTGCAATTGTTGTCCTTGGGACAATTGTTTGATGGTGCTGTCGCGCAGCTTCATACCGGCCCGGCAACCGTCGGGCTCGCAGCGTTCGACCGGGAAAGTTGCTGGTGTTCCTTGATCAATCCTGATTGCGATCCCCGGTGGTAGAGCGATACCTAAGGGCAGGCTGACCAGCACAGTTGGCACACCGTCGTCAGGCGCGATGCCTATGCCAAATTGCAACACCGGCTGGCCGCCGGTTTTCAACACCAGGTTCTGGAACATCATGCAGCCGGATTGGGTATCGCTGGCGCAGCGTAGCGTCCAGCTGCCAAAAATCCGCTGGGTGTCGTCAGCGTGGCTGTTTGCGGTGATGACGAGGAGCATGGCGCATAACAAAGTGCGCAGGGCGTTATAAAACATCGTGCTGGTGGCTGGCGGACTTGCCGCTACTTTAACGCAGTTTTCAGCGTGGCGTTAACGCACGACGGCGCCACCATGACGGCACGCGCGGTTCCTGTACGACGTCGTAACTGTCGTAGGGTTTTATATCGAGCAGCGGCGTGCCGTCATAAGCATCGAGCTTGCGCACCCGCAAGGTCGGGCCATCTACCCCTAACAGCTCTACGACGGCCAGGCCGATTGAATTGGGATGATTGCGGCCTCGCGCGGCAAACACCCCCTGCGCGGGTTGGCTGCGATCGCCGCGCGGATGGGCTGTCATGGACGCCGGCGCTGCGCCGCGATGCAAAGCAAACAGGATGAAAAGATGCGAGTAAGCCTCGATGCCGAGCAGACCTGGCGCGTAGTCGGCGAACAATTCTATGCTTGAGACCATGTCGCGTCGCTGCCGCGCGACATCGTCGTCGGCCACCGCAGTGCGGATCAGGCCAATAGGGCGCAATTCAATAGATTCGTCACAGCACATGGACTCACCTCGCGCTGGGATTTAAAGCTTGTCTGGCACTGTGCCGATACCGGCACGTCGGGCCACCTTCGCGCTGACGCCCATCACACTATAAAACTATTGGAAGCCATGCGGCCACAACGAAACCAGGAAGCCGTGATGCCGGGACGGCTGCGTCCCTTCACACCGTTTGCGCAATTGTCCGCCGAACAACTTATCGTCGCCGCAGGTCGCACGGTGATGAAACGCTTTCGTGATGGCGATCTACTGCTGTCACGCGGCAGCGATGACAGTTGTGATTACTTTCTGTTGGACGGCAACGTCGTGACCCTCGATGTTGAGGGCAATTCCAAGCTCATCGCGTGTGGTTCGGCCGATGCGTTGAATGCTTTATCTCCACTGCGGCCGGCGCTGTTCGATGTGCGCGCGCTGGGGCCGGTACTGTGCGCCAAGATGGAACGCGGCGAAGTTTCTCTGTTGCGCGAGTCCGTGCGGCGGGTAGCGCGCGTGCGCGTGGACTTAATCGACAATCCGCTGACCGAAACGGGTGGTCTGTTTGATGATATCGAAGGCGAGATCGCCGCCGACAGACTCAAGCTGCCGAGTCTGCCGGATCATGCGCTGCGCATCCGCGCGGCGATAAACAATGCGGCCACCGACGCGCGGCGAATCGCTGATCTGCTGGCAGCCGATCCGGCGCTGGCGGCTAAAATCATGAAAGTCGCCAATAGCCCATTGTGTCGCGGCAGTAAAACTGTCAGCGATCTGCGCGACGCGGTAAACCGTATCGGCATGTTTACGGTCGGCGAGCTCGTGGTGTGTTTTTCCTTGAAGGACTTGTTCAACGCCCGTTCGCCATCCTTACGTGAACGCTTTGGCGAACTTGTGGTCGAGGCCGTTCGGATCGGCGCGACGGCCTCGGTGGTGGCGCAGCGGGTGCCGGGGCCGATGGTGGCAGACGAGGCCTTGGTAGCGGGCTTGTTGTCGAATATCGGCGCCTATGTCGTGCTCGACCGCCTGGCACAACAACCTTTGCTGTTGAAAGACCTGACCCTCGTCGAACGGGCCTTAACCGGCTATACCGCGCGCTTGGGCAAATTGATCTGCCGTCACTGGCAACTCGGTGAGGCCGTCGTCGAAGCAGTTGCGCACGTGAGTGATTGGGACTACGAAGTAGAGGGCGATTTCAGGTTGGCCGAAGTGGTGATCTGTGCCCGCTACCACAGTCTTATCAGCTTGCGTAAAACCAGCGGACTGCCCAAACCGGAATCGATCAAGTCGATGCGGGTACTGGGCACTGAACTGACACCGGCGATCAGTATGGAAATCATCCGTGACGCCAAGCAGCGCATCGACGCCTTGCAACAAGCGCTGATTTAGACCCACCAGCCCGTGGCCCGGAGCGTGAGAACACGCTAACCTCGGGGCCATGGTTTGTGCCTCCTTCGATCCCGCCGTAGCGCGCTGGTTCAGCGCGAGTTTTGCCGCTGCCACGGCATGTCAGAGCCGGGCATGGGCGGCGCTGGCGGCGGGACGCCACACGCTGGTGGCCGCGCCTACCGGTTCGGGCAAAACACTCGCGGCTTTCTTGACCGCAATCAGCGACCTCGCAGGTGCCATCCGGCAGGGGGCACTAACCGACCAAACGCTGGTGCTGTACGTCTCGCCGCTGAAAGCGCTGAGCAACGACATCCAACGCAATCTTGAACAACCCCTGGCGGATATTGCGCAGTTGCTGAGCGAGGAGTTGGGCGAGGTGCCCGCCATCCGTACGGCGGTGCGCACCGGCGATACGCCAGCTGCGGCACGGGCGCTGATGCGCAAGCGCGCACCGCATATCCTGGTGACGACCCCGGAGTCTCTTTACATTCTGCTGACCAGCGACAGCGGACGCGAGATGCTGCGTTCGGTACGCACCGTGATCATCGACGAAATACACGCCTTGGTCGGCAATAAACGCGGTTCACACCTGGCCTTGAGCCTGGCGCGTCTTGAAGCACTGACCACCTGCTCACCATTGCGCATCGGCTTGTCCGCGACCCAGCGACCCATCGCGCGCGTTGCGGAGTTCCTCACTGGCCAGGCCCACGACGATGCGGCTGCAGACGCCTGCGTGATCATCGACGAAGGCCATGCTCGGGCGCGAGATCTCGCCATAGAAATGCCACCGTCACCGCTCGAAACGGTGCTGTCCGCGGAAGTTGCGAGCGAGATACGGGCACGCATGATCGAACTCATAAACCAGCATCGCAGCACCTTGGTGTTTGTTAACACGCGGCGAATGGCTGAACGTTTGGCTCGCGCGCTGGCGGACGAGTTGGGAGAGGACCAAGTCTGCGCGCACCACGGCAGCATGTCCCGCGAGCGGCGGCTCGACGCCGAACTGCGTCTTAAGCAGGGCAAGCTGAAAGCCCTGGTAGCGACGGCTTCTTTAGAGCTTGGCATTGATATCGGTGACGTCGATCTGGTTTGTCAGTTGGGCACGACCCGCACGCTGGCCATGTTTTTGCAGCGTGTCGGTCGATCGGGCCACGCAGTGGATGGGATCGCCTGTGGCCGCTTGTTTCCCCAGACCCGCGACGAGCTGGTCGAGTCGCTGGCGTTATTTGATATGGTGGTGCGCGACGAACTGGATACGGTAGCCGTAGCGCCGGCAGCGCGTGATGTGCTGGCTCAGCAAATCGTTGCGGAAGTCGCCATGGGCGAACGCGATGTGGGTGAGTTATATCGGATCTTCAGCGCGACTTGGCCGTACCGGGCACTGGCCCGCGAAACGTTTGACTCTGTCGTGCACATGCTCGCCGAGGGCTTCAGCTTCGCGCGCGGGCGGCGCTCGGCTTACCTGCATCTGGATGACGTAAATGGTCGGGTAAGTGCGCGGCGCGGCGCGAAACTCACGGCGGTCACCTGTGGAGGTGCTATTGCCGACAATGCCGATTACGACGTTATCGCCGAACCCCACGGTGAACGGGTGGGCAGTGTTAACGAAGACTTTGCGATTGAAAGTCTACCGGGCAATATTTTTCAGTTAGGTAACACCTCGTGGCGGGTGTTGCGTGTGGAGAGTGGTGGCCTGCGGGTGGAAGATGCCCGCGGTGAGCCACCTAATATGCCATTCTGGTTAGGCGAAGCACCTTCACGCAGCGCTGAACTTTCCGCGGCTGTATCACGCCTGCGACACGCGGCCGCGCTGATCATAAACGCCGGCGATCCCGAAGGCGTGCAACTCACCGCCTCGTTCGCCGCCATCGCGGGTGTGGGCGTCGTTGCTGCCCGCCAAGCCGCAGATTATCTGCGCGTCGGTTATCTCGCCCTGGGTGTTATGCCGACGCAAAAAACCCTGGTTATGGAACGTTTTTTTGACGAGTCGGGTGGTATGCAACTCGTCATCCACTCACCCTTTGGCAGCCGACTCAACAAAGCCTGGGGTTTGGCGCTGCGTAAACGTTTTTGCCGCACCTTCAATTTTGAGCTGCAGGCCGCCGCTGTCGAAGACGCGATCGTGCTGTCCCTCGGCGCAGTGCACAGCTTTGCGCTCGATGAGGTGTGGCGCTATCTGCACGCCGACAGTGTGCGCGACGTGCTGATTCAAGCGGTGTTGACGGCCCCTATGTTCACGGTGCGCTGGCGCTGGGTGGCAGGTTGCGCGTTGGCCATCGAACGTTTCCGCGCCGGCAAAAAAGTAGCCCCGCGTTTGCTGCGTATGAATGCCGAGGATCTCGCCGCGTTAGTGTTTCCTGAGCAACTGGCTTGTGCCGAGAACCTCGCCGGGCGGCGCGACGTGCCCGACCATCCGCTGGTCAATCAAGCTATCGACGACTGCCTGCACGAAGCGATGGATATCGATGGTCTGCAGCAATTGCTGCGCGATATGACGCAAGGCCGTTTGTTATTGGTCGCCCGGGACCTGACCGAGCCTTCGCCATTTGCACTCCAGGTATTGAATGCCAATCCTTACGCATTTCTTGACGATGCGCCGCTTGAAGAGCGGCGCACCCACGCGGTCAACAGTCGCCGCTGGCTGGATGCCTCGAGTGCACGGGATCTGGCGGCACTCGATCCGGCGGCCATTTCACGGGTGCGCGATGAGGTATGGCCACGGGCGCAGAATGCCGAAGAATTGCACGAAGCCCTGCTGTTGCTCGGTTTTGTGGGCGAAAGCGAGTTAGATCGGCTTGGCGACACGGCGCAGCCGTCGGTTGAAAGCGGGCTCGCGACTCTCTTCGAACGCGGCCGCGCAGTTCGCCTTGTGAGCGAGCCGCGCGGTTGGCTTGCCACTGAGCGACGTCATGAGCTGCTCGCCATCCTGCCCGACGCAAACTTCGCTATGAGTGCGGCCGCCGCGGCCTATCAACCCGCTGTGGCGAGCAGTCGTGATGAGGCTGTCAAAGCCCTGGTGCATAGTCGTATTGACGCGGCAGGCCCGACCAGCGCCGCTGCCTTAGCGCTGCTGCTGCCCTGTGCGGTCAGCGAAGTAGAGCAGGCCTTGCTCGCACTGGAGCAGGGCGGCATCGTCATGCGCGGACACTTCTGTAATGACTACCACGACCAACAGTGGTGTGAGCGGCGGCTACTGGCACGCATCCATCGTTACACCATCAACCGGTTGCGCCAGGAAATTGAGCCGGTGCCGATTGCGGTGTACATGCGCTTTCTGTGTGAGTGGCAGGCGCTTACACCCGACACGCGCCTCGAAGGCAGCACGGGATTACAAGTGGTCCTAAGCCAGTTGTCGGGATTTGAAGCGCCGGTCGCAGCTTGGGAAAGCGACATCCTGCCGGCGCGAGTCCGGGGTTATGACACTCGTATGCTGGACGAGATGATTCGGGCCGGGCGTTATGTATGGCTGCGCCTGAGCCCCAAACGCAGCAGCGCACCGCGACTGGCGGGCACACTGCGCACCACACCAGTGAGTCTCGTCGCACGCAGCGAACTAGCGGCTTGGTTGGCGGCAGCGGGGCCCGACGATGGTTGTCAGGTCAGCAGTACAGCAGAGCGGGTACTTGACCACATAAATACACGGGGCGCGGCCTTTTTTGACGACATCGTGGCAAACCGTGGGCTACTGCGTAGTCAGGTTGAAAGCGCGCTTGACGAACTGGCGGCCGCGGGGCTTGTTACTTGCGACAGCTTTGTGGGCTTGCGCGCCTTGACGACACCGCTTGCTCGGCGCAATCCGCTCGCTCGCCGCGCGCGTCGCACGACGGCCGCAGGCATTGAGGACGCCGGGCGCTGGGATCGGCTCGTGCGACCCACCGACAACGTTTCTGCTGGCGAGGAGGGTTTGAGCGAAGATGTCGTTGAACTGATCGCTCGGAGCCTGCTGCGGCGTTACGGTGTGGTGTTCCGCCGCGTGCTTGAGCGCGAAACCGCACTGCCGCCATGGCGTCTACTGATACGGGCTTTGCGCCGCCTGGAATCGAGCGGCGAGATCCGCGGCGGGCGCTTTATTGCGGGCGCAACCGGTGAGCAGTTTGCGGCCGCGGACGCGGTCGCCGCCTTGCGCGAATGTGGCAAGCGCGTTGACAGCGGCGGCGTTATTCGTGTGAGCGCGGTGGATCCGGCGAACCTCTTCGGCTTCGGCGCGCCCGGTGCGCGAGTGGCGGCCCATGCCAGTAATCATCTCGCGCTGCTTGCCGGCGAGGTCGTGGCGGTCAAAACCGGGGCACACATCCAGCTCGTGAAGTCGCTTGATACGGCCACGGCCCTACGCGTTCGTACAGCGCTGATCGGCAGCTTGTTGCCCTCGGCAGGTGGATTACGCTCACCTCGACGACGTTTTTAGCGCCACCAAGCGCGAGGACACGCTTCGCACTGATTTAATTTGTCGCCATGAAAATTGTCATTGCTCCTGATTCCTTCAAAGAAAGCCTGAACGCAAGGGCGGTAGCGGCAGCGCTGGCGACAGGTTTGCGCAAGGTTCTGCCGCAGGCCAATCTTGTGCTGGTGCCCATGGCGGACGGCGGTGAAGGAACCTTAGCGGCCTTGTGTGGCGACCAAAGCGAAGTGATAGCGGTACATGGTCCGCGTGGGACCATGGTCGCTGGGCGAATAGGTGTGCTGGCCGATGGCTGCACCGCGGTCATCGAGGTCGCCCAGGCAATCGGTCTGGATAAGCTTGCTCCAACAGAACGCAATCCCCTTTTGGCAAGTTCCTTCGGTGTCGGCGAGCTGATCAGGGCCGCTCTTGATCGCGGGCAGCGTCGTTTTGTCGTCGGACTCGGTGGTTCGGCCACCGTCGATGGCGGGGTCGGCATGTTGCAAGCTTTGGGCGCTCGCTTTTTTGATAAACACGCAGTGCCACTGCCTGCGCGTTGCGGCGGTGGCAGCTTGGGCGATATTGCCGCGGTCGACTTCGCCCTTTTTGACAGGCGGCTGGACGCAGCGCATTTTGTTATTGCCTGCGATGTTGACAGCCCGCTGTGCGGTGAACGCGGCGCTGCGGCGGTGTTTGGCCCGCAAAAGGGCGCCACCGCCGCGGACGTTGTTACCCTGGATCGAGGGTTGAGACATCTTTACGCGCTCATGGAAAACAACTTGGGTCGGCGGGTTGCCGAGCGCCCAGGCGCAGGAGCTGCGGGAGGGCTCGGCGCTGCCATGCTGCTGTGTTTTCACGCGACCATGCGCCCCGGCATCGACGTGGTTATCGAGGCGAGCGGGCTGCGGGATCTGCTGGCAGGGGCGAGCTTCGTCGTGACGGGGGAGGGCCGGGTAGACCTACAAACGTTGTCTGGCAAAGCGCCTGCTGGTGTTGCGCGCCTGGCACGCGCCTGCGGAGTTCCGGCAATCGCCGTGGCGGGAAGCCTGGAGTCGGTGGAAGCGCTTTGGCAGTCGGGCCTCTTTGACGCCGTCGAGGCTGCAGTGTGTCGACCCTGTTCCCCCGCGGATGCCATGCTGAACGCAAGCTCCAACCTCGTCGATGCCGGCATACGTCTTGGTATGTGGTTAAACCTGGTTTCCCTATCTCACAAATCACTTTAAGTCAGGCAGATCCGGCCGCTTGCGCTTTCGCTAGGCCGCAAGGATTACTTGTTGGTTTTGGCTTTTTTTATTCCCGTTTGGAAATAAATTCTACTTTGCGCAGGAATTGAGCGATTTAAGGTAGTGCGGGTTTATCGCCCAATATGTTCAAATTCGCTTCCGAAAACTCCCGAGCGAAAACATCATGTCACCAGAGGAGCTAGGTAGGGCAATTCGTGCGGAACGTCGCCAGCAGAAGCTAAAACAAGGCGAACTTGCGGCTTTAGTCGGAGTCGGGAATCGTTTTCTGTCGGACCTCGAAAATGGCAAACCAACGGTTGAACTCGGCCGGGCCATGCAAGTGTTGAGCATGCTCGGACTGACCATCGCGGTCCGGCCACGCGATTGGCGTGATCTCGAATAGCCCATGGCCAACACCGCACTCGATGTGTTCATGAACGGCAAACTCGCGGGCCGGCTTAGCGAATCGGCGGCGGGATTGTGGAGCTTCGTGTATACGATAGGGGCTGATGCCGATAGCCCGACACCACCGATTTCCCTGGCCTTGCCCAGGCGACAAAACGTCTATCAGGGCGATCGCGTCAGGGCGGTGTTTTGCAACCTGCTGCCGGAGGGCGAAATCCGCTTACGGCTGGCGCAGAGCCTGGGTATTTCTGAGCGCAACGATTTTGCCTTGTTGGCTCGTCTGGCTGGCGATTGCCCAGGTGCGATCAGCTTGCGCCCGGCATTGGCCGGGTACCGCGAAGCACGCGCGCCACGCCCACTGAACGAGGCCGAGTTGCGCAACGCCATGGCCATTCTGCCGATCCACCCGCTGTTGGCCGAGGCCGACGGTCTGCGCGTTACCCTCCCTGGGGAATTCGACAAGCTGCCGGTGCGTTACGCCGATGGCACGGTGACGCTGATGCTTGATGGACAACTCACCACCCACATTCTCAAGCCGGCCCGCCCGGGCCTGCGCGAGTCTGTAATGAATGAGGCCTACACCAGCCAGCTCGCGGCGGCTTTTGGGTTGCCGGTTGCCGCTTGCGAAATAATCCATGGCCAAGTTGCAGTGTTGTGCGTGACACGTGTTGATAGAGAAGGAGGTGATGTCGTGATCGCCTCCCATATGGAGGATTTCTGCCAGGTCGCAGGGCTCAATCCTCACGAAAAATTCTCTCGGGAAGGAGGGCTTGGTCTGCACGATATCGCGCGCATGCTGCGCGATTTGAGCGCTCGCCCGGCCGCCGATTTGCGCGCCCTGGTGCATTGGGCGGTGTTCAGTTTCCTGGTCGGATTTGGCGCCGGACACGCCAAGCAGCTAGCGCTGCTTTACGGCGTGCATGCACCACGTCTCGCGCCCTTTTTCGGACTGTGGTCAACCCATGTATACCCCGGCATGAACTACCGTATGGGTTTTCCCATTGGCGGTGAAGATCGCCCGGACTGGATGACAATCGGACGTTGGCACGAATTTGCGCAACAACTCGGCGTGCGAATTGCCTATATCGAAGACGCACTGAGAGATGCCGCGCTGGGTTTGCCGCAGCTCGCGGCAGAAGTCGAAGAGCGCTTTCAGCGGCGTAACGGTTACGCGGGCGTAGTGCGTCAGATCCGCGCCTTAATTGACCAACGCGCGCGGCAGCTGCTGGTGTCGCTCCAGGCGGAATCGGCCAAAGTCCGCAGTGTAAGGCGCGGGGTAGAAAACCAGTCAGGAGAATCGAGTCTCGCATCTTGAACCGTGAGCTGCGTTTGAGCACGCTGTTCACACGGGCTAATCAGGATGCGAGTGCCGTAGGTGGAACGTAGGTTCCGTGGGCGGAAATATCGGTTAGTACGATGGCATCATCTGCCACGGGTTGAGCCAGCAGATGCGCACGCGAGACATTGCGGAAATCGGCGTCCAACGCCACGTCGTTATCCCGGCCGCGCCCAACGCGGTTAATCCCCGCGTGCAAGGGATAACTTTTGCCGTCACCCGCGATCAGTGTCCATTCACGATCGTGAGTCAGAGAAAACGCGTGCTTCGCAAGCTTGAGCGAAATGACACTGCCGCGAGCTAAATGCAGGGTCACAGCTTTACCTTGTGGCAAGCGCCGCAATTCATCCGGTTCGAAGGCGGCCATCGCCGCGGACGAAGTGCGCATCAGCGGTGCTTGAATGTGCCCACCTGCGACGGACATTGGGGCTTTTGTTGCCATGGCCAACAACACTGAGCCGCGACGTGCTTTCAGGTACTGAAGATACTTAATCAAAGCGACGCGAACGAAATCATCGCAGTCGCAGGGAAGCTCAACCAGGCGCGCGAAGAGCAACCGCCAATCGAAGTCTTGGGAGAAAATTCCAATCCCCAGGTGCGCTATGGCGGGGCCACAAGGCTGCATGTCGCTATCGTAAGCAGC